>JASFGF010000223.1:0-5217 GCA_050123915.1 Desulfobacterales bacterium
CTTAAAAGGATGACCCCCATATAGCCGCCGGCGGCAAAAAACTCACCATGCGCAAAATTGATGAGCTGGATAATGCCGTAAACCATGGTATATCCCAGGGCGATGAGCGCATATATCCCGCCCAGTGTTATCCCGTTTATCAACTGCTGAAGAAAAAATTCCATAAAACTTATTGCCCTAATTCATCAATACGATGACGTATTTTTATTTGGACAATAGCCCGGATAAGCTGAAGCCCAAAAGTGTGAAGTTTGAAGTGTCTAAAGTGAGCTAAAGCCCGCCCTGGTGTGTATCGCTCATATTTTGATCTGACCAATAAACCATTACAAACGCAACTTTTTGAATACAAAGCATTGGTGATCGGTCTGGGCCAGGGTTGAGGAACACGCTTTCAGCGCTATCAATTATAATTTAAATTGTTAGAATACCTTAACTTTAGGCACTTTAGTTCACTTTAGGCACTTTAAACTATATTTTCTGAGGGTCTAAAAAAAATGCTCCCCGAATCAATCCGGGGAGCACCCTGTTTACGATTAGTAGAGTTTTCCGGTTTCCGGGTTCCAGTAAGGCACGAACTCATCACCCTTTACAATCTGAATGATGTAATTGGAACTGGAATCTCCATTGGGGAAAAACTTGATCGTTTTGGAAGCCCCGTCAAATTCCATTTTCATGATTTCAGCCTTTATTTTGGCCGGATCCGTTGATTTGGCCTTTTTAATGGCTGTCAGCAGAACATAGGCGCCGTCATAGGCATAACCTGAATACGCACCGGGCTTGCCGAACATTTTCTCGTATTTGGCAATGTATTTCTTATAGGAATCTTTGGTTTTGTCCACATAACCAAAAGTAAAGTACACGCCTTTGCTAGCCTCTTTGGCAATGGTAATAAATTGCGGGTGATAAACAGCATCCTGTGTCAGAATGGGCATTTTCAAACCAAAACGTTTGGCCTGAATGGCCATCAGGCTACCGGAGGAGGAATTCTGCAGGCTCATATAGAAAAGATCCGGATTCGCATCCTTGATCTTGGTCAGCACGGCGGAAAAGTCCTTGTCGCCCTGGTTGACATGGTCGTGAACCAGTACTTTAACGCCCAGTTCTTTGCACTTTTTGGCGACGTTTTCAGCCAATCCTTGGGAATAGGTCGTCTTGTCGTCCACGATAAATACGGTCTTGGCCTTTAAAAATTCCTTGATGAATTTTCCGGCCGTCACTGCCTGATCGTCATCCCTTCCGCACATGCGAAACATGTATTTAAGTCCGCGTTCGGTGACCTTTTCATTGGTCGAAGCCGGAGTGATCATGGGAATGTTTTCCTCGCTCAATGCCTCGGAAGCCGGAATGGTCGAAGATGAACAATACGCTCCGATAACGCCGACAACCCCCTCATTGATGAGTTTATTGGCTGCGGCCACCGCTTGTTTGGGATCACAGGCCGTGTCCTGGGGATACAACTCGATCTTGTCATAACCCGGAATACCGCCTTCGGCTTCGATGATGGCAATAGCGGTTTTCACGCCATTGGCAATGTCATTGCCATCAGCGGCATACGGCCCGGTCAAAGGACTCATTGAACCGATTTTCAAGGTTTTGGCAACAGCCGTGCTCATTACAAATGGCACCAGAATCAGCCCCAATACAAACAACTTCAACAATTTTTTCTTCATTTTTCCTCCTTAACATTTTGTGTGTTAATGGGTCGCCTGACCCAGATAAGCCTCGATTACCTTGGGATTTTTTTGAATCTCTGCGGGTCTTCCCTCAGCAATTTTTTCACCGTGATCGATACATATGATGCGCTTGCAAACTCCCATGACCACCTTCATATCATGTTCAACCAATAGGATGTTGATGCCCAGCTCGGATATACGTGCAATGTCATCCATCAGTGCCATGCTCTCGGCCGGGTTCATCCCGGCAGCCGGTTCATCCAACAGCATTATTTTGGGTTGAGAAGCCAGCGCTCTGGCGATTTCAAGCCGCCGCTGTAAACCATAAGGCAAATTCTGGGCAACTTCATCGGCGTACTGTTCAACACCCATAAAAATCAAAGCTTCCCTGGCCCTGTCCCTGATACGCTGCTCTTCATGTTTTTGTGAACGGGTTCTTAAAATTGCCCCGATGACGCCTCTTTTAGAACGGCAGTGTTGTGCAACCATTGCGTTTTCAATCGCCGTCATATTATTGAAAAGACGAATCGTTTGGAAAGTTCTGGCAATTCCAAGGGATAAAATTTCGTGCGGCCTTTTACCCAACAGGCTTTGATTTTCATACCGGACATCACCGCCGGATGTTTTGTATACACCGGTAATAACATTAAAAACCGTGGTTTTTCCGGCACCGTTCGGACCGATGAGACCGACGATTTCTCCGGGAAGCAGAGAAAAGCTTACGTCTGACAGGGCCAACAGTCCGCCAAATCTGACCCGGATCTCTTTTGCTTTCAAAAGTGCCATAATGAACGACTGATTATATAATTCCGCTTCTCAAGTCAATCCCAAAGAAATTTTAAAGATAGCTTCCTGTTCGTTTTTACGATCCCTTGCCACGAGTTTTATCCGTCTTCGGCGTGATCGCGCGGTTTAAAAAAAGATCATCCATACAACGCCTATTAATAAAAATATTCACCGCAGAGGCACAGAGGACGCTGAGCTTTTGATTTTTTTTGCTTTTCGCTGAGACGCCGAAAAGCAAAATGACTCAACCCTTCGGGTAATAAAATGCACATATTGGCACCTTGCAACCAAAGAATTGATGCCTTTTATCGTTTCCGCAGCGAAGCTGCTGAGGGTTTTCCCATCGCCGCCCTCTCAGTGGCGATGGGAAACAGTTACATCTCTGCGAACTCTGTGCCTCGAATGAGCGAAGCGAATGGGCGGTGAAAACATAAATCATTTAGCTACAAACAATCTCGGACCTTCAACTCATCTGAAGGTTTAATGGGTTAATGAAACCAACCTGTATGTTACCTTACAGCGGCAAGGGCGTGCCGATTCCCTTCTCCTGGGCCCGTTGATAAATGAGCGGTGCCACAGCCATATCGTCTAACGCCAGGCCCAGGTTGGCCGTCATGGTCCGCTCAAAGGGGGTCTCTCTTCCCGTCTTTTTTTCGACGACAAGCTCACCTAAATCTGCATAAAGTTCCGGAATATTTTGAAAATAACCGTTCTGCTGATAGTGGAGAAGCTGCTGTGTATCATCCGTACAAAACTTGTCCGACTCGGCCATGGCATCGGGATGCCAGTAGGAATCAAAATCGACCAGAGAGGCAAAAGCCCCTGCATCCATCCAGCCGGCCTGAATCGTGGCATGCGGTTTTTTTAAGATCGGTCCGGAAGTGACGACAATGTCACATCCGGAAACCGCTTCGCGCGGGGTCGCTACCGGCACCACATCTATGTCAAAACAACGCCCCATTTCCTCGGCATAGCGCCGGCATATATGCTCGTCCATATCATACGCCATCACCCGTTTTATTGGGAAAAGGGCCTTCATCGCCTCCAGATTGGTGCGCCCTTGAACACCGCAGGCCAGTATCCCGATAACCGAAGATTCCGGACGCGCCAGGTATCGTGCGGATAACGCCGATGCAGCACCGGTTCGCATGGCCGTAATCCATACACAATCCATCACCGATATCGGAAGACCGGTTTCAGGATCATTGAGAATAAGCAGCCCTGTGATATAGGGCAACCCCATTTTGTGGTTCTTTGGGAAACCACTGACCCATTTAACGCCGGCAGCTTTCATGGCCGGTATGTAGGCCGGCATGGCGTGGATAAAATTGTCTCCGCCACCGGGATGAATGCCCGGTTTGGGAGGCATCTCCGTGAATCCTTTTCCCTTTTCCCGAAAGGCGACGTCCAACGCGTCGATGATTTCGGTCATTGTCAATCCAACAGCCTTAACATCATCCTGGGAAAGATAAAGAAGTTGGTTTGGTTTCATGTTGTCTCCTTGTCATATGTCATCTGATCTGCTATTTAGTGTCCGCCCATAAATGGCCTTTTTGTCCAATCTCTGTGTTATGCTCAAAAAATAATCCTCGGAATATCATTCATATGCCGGCTTGTCCCGGCACTTCAACGGGGCGGTTATTTTTTTCGCATGCCTTAATCTTGAACAAAAATCCTCATTTATGGACGGACACTAGTTAATTGAGGGGTCGGGGAGTTTTTCTCCTAAATCCTTGAATATAGCGGAATGGATGATCTTTTTTTAAATCGGATGCTGTCTGAGTGGCTTAGGGATCGTTAGAAAAAACAGGCGCATACCGAAATCATATCTTAAAACAAATTTAATATAACGCGGAGGACCTATTGATATTTCAAAGATAGTTTCCTGCTTTTTCTTTACGATCCCTTGCCGCGAGTTCATGCGATTTAAAAAAAGATCATCCATGTAGCGATTGTTTAGAAAAACTCCCCGACCTGTCATTTAATTAGTCTTTTTTTGTAACTGTTTAGGTTTTTGAAACAAGTTGACGTTTAAGTCGCCTCATGTATAAAAGATTGACCATTGATTATTGTCGATTGAAGATTGTCTTAGACCACGATGTATCGTGGAATATTTAATGGTTCGTCGAAAACCCTGTTTTTTTCTATGTTCTATTTACTGTTTACTGTTTCCTATTTGGTTCGAGTTTTATCCGCCTCGGGCGTGATCTTTCGTAAAAATTCAATTATTCATGAGGCGAACCCTATTCACGAATTTGCTTTATACCATCTTCGGAGAATGTCGTCAAAATGACCCAAAAACGTCACGGTCTGGTTGAAATTCACGTTGCTGTATTGCTTTTTGGGCTTGCCGGACTGTTCGGAAAATTTTTATCTTTGCCACCCTTAGTCATTGTCTTTGGCAGAACCTCTTTTGCCGCACTAACGCTAAGTACCATACTTTTTTACTCAAAAACCCGAATTCGCACAAAATCCATCCGGGATTTTACGGTTCTTGTTTTGCTCGGCATCCTATTGGCGATCCACTGGACAACTTTCTTTCACGCGATTCAGATGTCGACCGTTGCAGTGGGACTTCTCACATTTTCCACATTTCCGGTTTTTGTTACCTTTATGGAGCCGTATTTCTTTAAGGAAAAATTGCGCCGTTTCGATATGTTAACGGCAGGATTCGTGGTTCTTGGATTGATCCTGGTAATTCCATCGTTAGATTTTCAAAACAATATCACCCAAGGCACGTTTTGGGGGACAATATCGG
>JASFGF010000224.1:0-5206 GCA_050123915.1 Desulfobacterales bacterium
TCGTTCTGCATCATTTGGAAAACAACACGCCGGAAGTTCACGGGATCTTAGATGATAGGTTAAACAATCACAACAATTCCCCTTGCGTGAACATGGTTCATAACTGCAATTACATGATTTAAGATTCTGGTCGGTTTTACATTCCATAATTTCGTCCTCTTATAATGTTCTTAAAAAAGGTTGTAAAAAACGGTTTTTTATCATGGAAACCCGAAAAAGAAAATAATAAAATTTTGGATTCTCCAGCTTTGTCTTCCGCATGATGTTTACGGGAGAGCGCATGAAGGTAGCGCACCCTATGAACACATACTTGACAGCCTTTTGATCATCTGTAATAATTGAATTATCCAAATTAAACTGATGATTGCAAACCAGTTATTCCTCTGATCCCTCAGCGTTGAATCTTTATGCGAATGCGAAAATACGTCTCTATTTGCAAAGAGTCCTGGCCTCTATCTGACTATTCCAAAACGCTCTTTTAAAGCTCCAGGTATTTAATCCTAATTGATCGGAAGTCGAGGACACCCTATGTCCGAGGCATCATGGGCGATGCTGTAGTAAGCTACTGTGAGCCCATGATAACAAAGGAGATGGGGCGTCGTCAGATTTCGTAAAGGAGGTGAAAAATGGCTGCCACAAATCGTCGCCATTTTCCTCGACAAAATAAAGAAGCCACCATTCAGGTCTTAATGACTCCGGACCATTTTGCAGACGCTACAGATGGACGTGATTTCATTCCGGTTAAAATGTATAATCAGAGTAAAAACGGTGTCTATATTGAAACTGATCGTGCTCTGGAACCCGGATCGAATGTCAGCATCAAGATGGTCGCACCGGAGAGAGACCATCCCGAAAACGCCTACTTCATGCACGACGGACGGGTGATGTGGTGCAAAAAAGTCGATGACAAAACATCACGTTTTGGGGTTGGTGTAAAAATACTTAGTAAATTCGTCAGGGCCGAAGTTCTGACGTCACGACTCGATAGACCGGTATGATTTTTACTGATAGGTAATTCAGGTGCTCGACACAACCCTTACCACTGGAAATATTACCGAAGCCTTCTCAAGAGTGCCTAAAGTTTGAAGTGATCTAAAGTGCCTTAATTTAAGGTAGCGCTAACGCTCTGCAATTAAAATATAATTGTCAAAAAATTCTTTAACTTTAGCTCATTTTAGCTCACTTTAGGCACTTGTAACTTTTTCTACTTTGATATTAAAGTCAGTATATCAGCAAAAAATGTCGAGTAGAATTTGTACTCTTTAGTAAGTGATCGTTTCAAGAAAATGGAAGCGTTTATCCACGGCATTCCCAAGGCGGAATTACATATTCACATCGAAGGTTCACTCGAACCGGAACTGATGTTTGAACTGGCAGCCAAAAACGGCATTCGCCTTGCCTTTAAGTCGGTTGCCGATGTCCGCCGGGCTTATGATTTTAAGGACCTCCAGTTCTTTCTGGATATCTATTACCAAGGGACGCAAGTGCTCCGGACTGAAGATGATTTTTATCAGATGACCTGGGATTACCTTCAAAAAGCCGCCGAACAAAATGTTCGTCATACGGAAATCTTTTTTGATCCTCAGACGCACACTGCACGCGGGATTAAATTTGAAACAATCCTGAAAGGAATTTACAGGGCCTTATCGGATGCCGGGCAGCAGCTGGGTCTGTCATCCAATTTGATTATGTGTTTTTTGCGACATCTGAGTGCTGAAGAAGGCATGAAAACCCTTAAACAGGCCTTGGCGTTTAAAGATTGTATTGCTGCGGTGGGACTGGATTCCGCTGAATTGGGGAATCCGCCGGAAAAGTTTAAGCACGTATTTGATCTGGCGCGCCAACATGGTTTTAAAACCGTGGCCCATGCCGGCGAGGAAGGACCTCCTGAGTATATCTGGCAGGCCTTGACGGTGTTAAAAGCCGAACGGATAGACCACGGGGTTCGCTGTGTTGAAGATCCTGCCTTGGTAGACTATCTGGTGAAAAAGCAAGTCCCTTTAACCGTTTGTCCGTTGTCTAATGTCAAGCTGCGGATTTTTGACGACATGCGTCAGCATAATTTCAAAAAAATGTTGAACTTAGGGCTTTGTGTAACCATAAACTCTGATGATCCGGCGTATTTTGGCGGTTATATCGAAGACAATTTTCGAGCCCTGCACGAAGCGCACGGCTTGGATTTTCAAGATATTTACGCAATCACCCGCAACGCCTTTAAGGCTTCATTTCTTGCTCCGTTAGAAAAGCAAAAACATCTGGATGAATTGGATGAGTTTGTTTCGGATTTTGCACGAAGACATTTTTAAGCCGGCCCTCACATCTCATAATATCTTATCTCAATTGTTTCAGAATGTTTACCACATCTTCTTCGGCAACATCCGACCAGTGCCGGTAAGCGCTGGCCACGGCATAACTCAAGCCGCCCCGGATATTGGCACAATACAGTTTTTCAACCTCTTGTGCGATCATTTCCACCGATTGGCGATGACCGGTCGGTACGGCCACAACAATCCGGCCGACCCCGGCGCTTCGCAATGCTTTGACCGCCACCCGCATGGTAAATCCCGAAGCCAGTCCGTCATCCACCAGAATTGCGGATCGATTTCCAAGGTCCGGAAAGGGCTCCCCGCCCCGTAATTTTTTAACCCGTCGCGCAACCTTGGCCGTGGTCTTTTCGATTCCTTTTTCAACATCTTCGGCAGTCAGGTTTACACGCCGAACCAGATCCTTATTCAGTTTAACCGTACCGTCAAACGCCACGGCCCCGTAGCCGGCTTCCGTATTCCATGGCAAGGTGATCTTGCTGACGACGGCCACATCAAAATCAAGCCCCGTTTTTTCGGCCATCACCACGCCTATTGGCACACCGCCGGCCGGTATCGCTAAAATGATCCCGGTGTGTTTGTCATCGGCCGCAAGCATCCGGGCCAGGACTTGACCGGCATGGGTTCTGTCCTGAAAAACATAGGTTTGTTCCCTCAGTTCAGGCAGGTCAATGATGTTGGATTTCATATTAATTTCCATGCAATATCCACTAAAGAATACCAGGAGATATATATAAGGTCCATCAAAAATTTCATGAATCTTGCACAGACCGTCTTGAAATGATAGAGATAATTTCTTGGTGCTCTAATTCGAACCTGATCTGATCGTTTCAAATTTTAAAAGGGGATAAAATGTTTTTTACTTTTAATGAATTATTTTAATTATATTTTTAAAATTTGAAACCCTTCGGGATTGCCAATCTTACCGCATCTACTGCGTCAGATGCCATTCCGCATAGTTGAACTATAGCGGAACGACATCTTCCTTGTATCTGCGGCAACCTCAAAAATCGATCAATTTAGGTCGAAATAAGGTGATGTTTTTTATAAAACCATCACATTCAATAGGGCCATGCATCATGAAAGTAATTGAGAGATCGGGGAGTTTTTCTCTTAAATCCTTTAATATAGCGGTTGTTTAGAAAAACTACCCGATCCCTCAAGTAATTAAACTCTGAAATGAGCTGACGTTAATGACCAACGAGAAAAAAACACCCATTGCCGTGGTCGGGATGGCCGGGCTGTTTCCGGGCGCTTTGGACCTTGAGACCTTCTGGCAAAACATTGTTAACAAGAAAGATGCCACAATCGAGGTGCCCCCCGGCCGATGGATTGCCGGACCGGATGATATGGTTCATCCACATCCCATGCCGGACAAAGCCTTTTCAAAGCGGGCCTGCCTGATTCAGGATTTTAAATTCGACCCCAAAGGACTCGATCTTGATCAAGATGTGTTAAACGCCCTGGATCCTTTACACCAGATGGCTCTTCATACCGGGCGGGATGCTTTATTTAGCTGTAACACCTCCTTTGTGGACAAAAAAAACATTGGGGTGGTGCTGGCCGCCATCGCGCTCCCCACGGACGCGTCTTCATCCATTACCCGAAAAATCCTCGGAACATCCTTTGAAGAACAGCTGTTTGGTAAGTCTTCAATGGATCATCAACAGACACTTTCAAAAAAAGAATGCCTGGCTGCCAGGGTCACCAGCCTTCCGGCAGCTTTGCTGGCCCAAGCCCTGGGCCTGGGCGGCGGAACCATGACCCTGGATGCAGCCTGTGCATCATCCTTGTATGCCGTAAAACTGGCCTGTGACGAACTCTTATCTTACAGGGCCGATGCCATGCTGGCCGGCGGCATTTCAAGACCCGAGTGCCTCTACACCCAGGTGGGATTCAGCCAGCTCCGTGCGTTGTCCCCTTCAGGCCGCTGCGCTCCGTTTGACGAAACTGCGAACGGTCTCGTGGTGGGAGAAGGTGCAGGCATTCTGGTGTTGAAACGTCTGGACGATGCCCTGCGGGATCAGGATACCATTCATGCCGTCATCAAGGGCATCGGACTTTCCAATGACATGCGGGGCAATCTTCTGGCCCCGGACAGTGAAGGTCAGGTTCGTGCCATGCAGAGCGCATATGACGCTGCGGGCTGGTCTCCTGTCGATGTGGATCTCATTGAATGCCACGGCACGGGCACACCCGTAGGCGATGTTGTGGAGCTTCAAAGTTTGAGGAATCTCTGGAGCGATACCGCCGGGTCAACAGGCCAATGTCCTATCGGATCCATCAAATCCATGATCGGCCACCTTTTGACCGGTGCCGGGGCTGCAAGCATGATCAAAATCCTTCTGGCCTTAAAACATAAAACATTGCCGCCATCGCTTCATTTTAACCGCGCTGCGGACAAAAGCCCCCTTCTCAACAGCCCGTTCCGGGTGCAAACCGAACCTGAACCCTGGATGAGAAGAGATGAGAATACCCCCCGGCGTGCTGCGGTGAGCGCCTTCGGGTTCGGCGGAATCAACAGCCATTTGCTTTTTGAAGAATGGAACCTTGAAATTGAAAATTCTCGTATAGAAATCAACCATCGTCCTTCACCCATCACCCATCACCCATCACCCATCACCTATCGTCCCATTGCCATCGTCGGCATGGCTGCTGCCTTCGGCCCTCTGACATCTTTAAGGGCTTTTCAGGAAACGGTGCTAAGAGGAGAATCCATCATCGCCAAAAGACCCGAAGGCCGTTGGAACGGATGTGACGGGTTGGCCGACATTAATCTGGATAACAGGGCAGCCTGGGGCGGATTCATGAATGAACTTTTGATCGATCTTGAAGGTTTTCGCATCCCGCCCAATGAAATTCCGGATATCCTCATCCAGCAT
>JASFGF010000225.1:0-5191 GCA_050123915.1 Desulfobacterales bacterium
ACCGTCACCGACCTCTTTTTGTGGACTGTCTGGCGACACGTCTTTTTTGTCTGCCTGACTTTTTGTCATGAGCGCCCGGACGCCGTCTTTATACCACTCGAAGTTGCCTTCCATTTTCTTTAGCGCGGTATAAGACGATTTTGCCTGGTTTCGTTCAAGCTCGAGGGTTTGAACCTGCCTGACCTGATTTCCCAGAGCGGTATTTTTTTCGTGGAGTTGTTTTTGGATGATGTCGGCACGTTGTCTCAGATCGTCAATTTCTGTCTTGTATGAACTCAGATGTTCTTTGGCCCTGTTGTTTTTGTGCTCCAGTTCGGAAACCTTTTTGCGGGTTGCCAGTTCTTCCTCATCTATTCTTTTGAGTCGCCTTTTCAGGCTTTCCTTGCTGTTCGAGGCATTTTGGTAGATGTTTTTATATTGAGCTTCCCGGGCGACAAGGTCCATCAAATTTGCTTTGCAGGTTTCAAGCTCTTGATTGAGCCCTAAGAGTTCATCTTTTATAAGTTGAGAAGCCGATTGCTCTTTGTCGAGGGTCGATCTTACGGAGGTTATCTCAGACTGAATACGTATATTCTGATGTTCACCCTCTTGAACTTCAGTCAATAAACCTTTGTTTTTTTCTTCGAGGTTTTTACGGGTGGATTCGAGTTCAACAAATTCGTATGTCAGCCTTTCAACATCTTTAAAAAGGTGGGCCTTGTCATTTTCCATCCGGTCTAAATTGCGCTGTGTTTCAAATATGTTGGATTTCTGATCAGAAATTTCCTGGTTTTTTGCTGCGCGATCGAACTTGATTTTTTCAAGCGCTGCATCCAGCTGTTTCAACCGGGTTGAATGTTCAATGTCTGTATTGTTTAGATCTTTTAACAGCGCATCGGCTTCATCTATTTGATGTGTATATTCATCATAATGATGGAGTGCGAGACAAATATCGAGTTCTCTGATTCGTTTTTGATATTTCTTATAACGTTCAGCTTTTCTTGCCTGGCGTTTAAGACCTGCCATCTGTCGTTTAATTTCTGAGATGATGTCACTGACACGAAGGATATTCTCGTTTGTGGCCCTGACTTTGCCCAAGGCTTCTTTTTTGCGTGACTTGTATCTCGTAACGCCCGCAGCCTCTTCAATGATAACCCTTCTTTCTTCCGGCCCGGCATCCGTCATTGAGCCGATGCTTCCTTGCTGAATGACGGCATAGGATTTCGTTCCCAAACCGCTACCCAGAAAAACATTATGTACGTCCTTTAACCGGCAGGGTTGCTTGTTTATGAAATAGCCGCTTTCTCCGGAACGGTAAAGCCGGCGGGTCAACATGATTTCGGTAAAGTCTTTAAGTTCTTCGGGCGCTGTGCCGTTGTCGTTGGCAAGGGTGAGGGAAACCTCGGCCATATTCAATGCCGGTTTCCCGTTAGAGCCCGAAAAAATGACGTCTTCCATGGATTTTCCGCGGAGCTGTTTGACACTTTGCTCCCCCATAACCCATTTTATTGCGTCGACAATGTTGCTTTTGCCACAGCCATTGGGACCCACAACCGCAGAAATACCTGGAGGAAATTGAATACTGGCTTTGTCAACAAAGGATTTAAATCCGTTTATTTCCAGTTTTTTTAGTTTCATGCAATTAACTCTCCTGTTATTTCTTTCTGCTCATTCTCTATACTTATACGACACATAATCTCAAAATAAATATCAGGGATCCTTTTGTTTGTAAAGGGAAAAACACAATGGAGGGTATAATTTTAATTAACTGAATACAATATGTGGTGGAATTGAGGCTTCTCTATGTTTTTCTTTGATGTGTCGGTTCTTTTTATCTCGATAGAATGTTTTCCTAAATGAGCATGAAAAATTAAAAATATCTATAACAGACTTAATTTATTGAAAATTGGTTGCTCAAGCAGAAACTTGGTGCTGTTATGGTTTTGAAAAAAAACATTATTCATGGAACAGGATAATTTTCCGACTCCTGATGGAATTAATACGCTCAAACTGTTATGGTTGCAAGAAAAATTTAAATTTGCTCAATAAATTCTGTATCCGAATCTTAAATGCGCATTATTATCGGAGCGTGTTACCCTAATTGAGCGTAAACAAAATCAAGAAGGATCATCATATGTTTGTTTCAACGCGTGTTTTGATGATTCGACTTTAACTTTATTTGATATCTCTATAAACGTGAAATATGAATTCTGCTATTTTATTTCGTTTTTGTTTACCCTGCGGGAAGGCATATGATACCCTTTTCTTTCGTTGCCGAGGGCTTGCGGGAGACGACGACAGCTTCGCTCTCGGACGCCCCGGATCCGGGGCATCCTCACCTTTCGCAATTAAGGTTTGACTGTGTATCGCTTAATCAAAAAATACTGGTTTTTCATCGGACTTTTTCTTGTTTTTGTTATTACGGTGGCAGATGTCAGCGAGACGGTTTCGAGTGTCGGAGGATGGTTAAAAATGCACCGGGGACCGGATGCCGTGATTGTTCTAGTCTTCTTTTTTTCCGGTTTGATATTGGATGCCCGACAGATAAGATCGGATGTGATGGATATAAAGGGCATCATTGCCGCCCTGATCATCATTTTTTTGGTTGCACCGGTCATCGGTGCACTATTTGGCGCTATTCCACTGGATACAAGTGTTGTCATAGGTGTTTTTCTCGTTGCCGTTATGCCTACGACATTGAGTAGCGGCGTTGTAATGACCGGTGCTGCCGGCGGCAATATGGCCCAGGCATTGGTCATTACCATACTGGCCCATGGGCTTGCGGTTTTCACCATACCTGTGATGCTTTCTTTACTTTTACGGCTGGTTGGAGGTTCGGCTGTTGTTTACATTGACAAATCGGCCATCATGATCAAGCTCGGGTTTTATGTTCTTTTGCCGCTTTGTTTCGGATTAACTATAAAGTTTTTGACAAAATCGTTAATGGATCGATTTGTTTATCGGCTGCAAATGCTGAACCAGTTGTTGGTGCTGGGCATTGTCTGGATGGCCATGTCCCAGGCAAGGAGTGCGATAATTAGCGGTGGCGCATCGGTGGGGATCATTCTTTTATTGGTTTTTAGCTTCCACGGGATACTCTTATCCGTAGCCGGCATTTTTACCGGATGTTTAAAGCTCGGCAAAGGTCGGCGGGAAAGCGTCATTTTCATGGGCGGACAAAAAACCCTGCCCCTTTCAATCATTTTGCAAGTGTCTCTTTTTCCGCAATACGGATTGGCCCTTGTCGTGTGTGTGCTGCATCATTTAATCCATCTTTTGATGGACGGGTATCTGGTGGGAAGGCTAAAAGCCTGATTTTTGAACCCATCCGGCTCTACAATAATATCATCAGGCAGTTATAAAGTCTTATCGCCTCTGATTCTTATCCGCTTTTATCAGGGTGGTCCTTAATTTATTCCCAAATGGAGTTGATCTCAAATGAGGGGAGTGAATATATGACGACATTAGAACGATTAGGGTTTGAGGATTGGAAGGTTACGAAATGGTTGGGGGGAAATAAGGATATATGGGATATATTTTTGTTTTTGTCGCTAAATAAGTTTCAATAATTTTGCGAGATATGGCATGTCATTGAAGTTTATTCGGCGACAATTTAAATTGAATTCTTGCGACTGGAAGATACATCGCAGAAATCACAACCCCCCTTCCAGATAGCAGTATTTCAGTAGGTATTATACCTAAATAATTCGATTTTATTTGGATTATTAATTATTCAACATACAATATATAGTATTTTGTTTTAATAAACTACAATATATTCTAATTTAGTAAAATTATATACTAATTATACATAATTCTGCTTGACATTATGAACCCGTAAACATATGAGTTAGATACACAATTTGTCTGAAAAAACGTTTATTTTCGGAATTACCAAGGATAGTGTTTATCCTTGGTAATGTTATTCCAAACCCAAAAAAGCTCTATGACAAGTACGGGCGCCTAAGGTTAACATTATGGGAAAAAAGATTTCTCCGAACAACTTGGCTGAAAACAGATCTGAATCAAGAAATATTCCGGACAAATTCTTCGAAGAGAACTATGGAGCCTCGAAAGCATATCATATACCATTGGTCGATAAAGAAGTATTGGAAAGAGACTTGTATGAAAATTTTGAACCATTCTATTTCTATAAAGGTGCCGTTCTTTCTTTATTGTTCTGTCTTCCTTTCTGGATCATTCTATTCAAGCTAATCACCTGATTATTGATAAGCAGTTACTTTTTGAAGTTAGATGAAGTGAAAAGATCAAACTATTTGTTGCTTTTCCCGAAAGTTATTATTCCTCACTTTCACCCTTATTTATTAAAAAGTGAAAATTTCCACCCCAAATCAAACCCATGATTTCTTGCCAAAAGAGCAACCTGAAGTTAATTTATACCAATTACATATATCATCAAAACTAAAAGAGCAGATCCTGTGGCATTGTTAGAAAACTGTTTCGCGTTTGTTAAGATAGCTCAAAACCTGTTCTGGTGATGCTAAATCTCCCTTGCTTTGGTATTTTGCGATCCTTTCTAATTCCTCTTGGATCAAATCACGTCTCTTTGCCTTTAGCGTTCCCTGCGAGTGTATAACCTCTTCTTGCCATGGCATTGCTACACCAGGATAGCTATAAATCAATAACTCTGGATACTCGCTGAGCGCTACTGTAACTGCAGTCATAAAAGCCCTCAACTGCTGAAAAGGTGGTGCAACTACAAACAATGAATGGTAACTTTTTTGCCTTGCAAATCGGATGATCGCTTCTGACTCTATAAGCGTATTTAGCATTGACGTTTCTTTATTTAATACCCCTTCTATCTTCTCTTCAGAAAGTCCTAATTGATGCAACTGCTTCTTCCATTCGGTAAATCCAGGATAGCCACTTTTTGCTTTTGTATTAAGAATCAGAATTCTATGGGTAAGAGTATTGTTGAGAAGAAAATGAGCTGCTTGAAAGATAGATTGTTGGTTACTTTTGGTCTGACAATAAAGATATGCCCCGTTGGTTGGATTCTCTGGCTGTAGATCACAGAGAACGCGAGTGAGAAGTTCTATCGTATCATTCATCTGATTATTACCTATTTAGTGTAAACAAGCGAAACAAAATTACAGATTTCTTACTATATTGACAAGTGAATGTAATTCCGTAAACATTACACATATCTTAAAATTCGCAAAAAATCAAAAAGGCAAACCCTTTGAGATGA
>JASFGF010000226.1:0-5187 GCA_050123915.1 Desulfobacterales bacterium
TACCTTTGTATGTGAATGTCGAGTTCCTGGCAATCACCAACATTTTCGAAATTTTTGAAAGGGCTGAAATGATGTTTTCGCTAATCCCATCAGAAAGATATTCCTGATTAGGATTTCCACTAAGATTGTCAAATGGTAGAACGGCAATGGAGGGCTTATCAGGAAGTGGCAATGGTGGTGATTCGGGTAAACCCGCTTTGCGTAGAGCTACAATAAAGCGATCCCTATCCGATGGATTCTTAATAGGAAATCTCTTCCCTAAATCAGTTAGGGAAAAATTAGGATTTATTTTTAAGACTTTAGCAGCTGCAACCTGTGTTTTCTTTTCATAATTTAGCGAACTATAGCTTGCGGTTAGACCAATGTTTGCCATTAAATTTTCAGGCGAGCGATGCAGCGCTTTTTTATATTCTGCAATAGCCTCTTCATACCGTCCAGCCAAATAATAGGCATGTCCTAAAAAATGAAAATACCACGTTGGAGGCAAAGGATTAAGACGGAATGCCTTTTTAAGCCTGTCTATGGCTTCTTCAAACCTTCCCGTATAAATTAGAGTGCGCCCTAAAAATGCATGGGCATCAGCCGCATTGGGATTGATGGAGATAGCCTGTTTTTGTAAAGCAATGGCCTTCTCATATTGTTTTTTTAGGGTGTAGACTGTGCCCAAAAATGCATAAGCAACAGCGTCAGACGGATCCATAGAAATGACTTTTTGATACAAACTAACGGCTTGATCCAAAGAGACATTTGGAGACTTGCTCGCACCATACATTACATCCAACCAGTGGGTTGCAGCTAAGAGTCTATATCCCCTCGGATACTCAGGATCTAGGGCTATGGCTTCCTCTGCCAACTGTCTAGCCAAAACATTGGCCTCTGGTGTGAAGCGCTTAATAACCTCCACTCCTTGCAAGAATTTTACGTAGGCTTCAATGTTTTTAGTGCCTTTTACAACTGAATGGGCCTGCTCTCCCTCAGTTAGTTTTATTTGTAAGGCTGTCATGACTTTCATTGTAATCTCATCTTGAAGAGCAAATATGTCTTTTAAATCTCGATCATAGCGCTCCGCCCAGACGTTATAGCCTTTGATAGCATCAATTAATTTAGCTGTAACACGCACCTTGTCGCCAACTTTTCGAACGCTACCCTCTAATATATAACGAACGCCCAGATCTTCACTCACCTGTTGCGCTTTCACGGGCTTTTTTTTATAAGTGAACGTTGAGTTACCAGCAATTACAAATAGTCGAGGGATTTTTGAAAGGCCGGTGATTATTTCTTCAGTTATGCCATCGCTGAAATATTCCTGATTTGTATCGTTGCTCATATTAGCGAAAGGAAGTACTGCGATGGAGGGCCTATCAGGAAGTGGAAATGTCATCTTTTCTATAGAGGCGGATTCCGTCGAGGGACGAAGGGTATAGAAGTGCCAAACCATTAAAACACAAAAAGAAATAGCGAGAATAGCTGTGGCGGCAAGTGTTGTCCGATACCATGTAGGTTTTGGAATTTCCTCTCCAATAATCTTACCAGCATATTCTGGTTCCACCAATACTTTATAGACGCGAACAGGTTCGGAAATGTTCTTTACATCGTGCGCCCCAATATATTCGTACCCCAAATTCGTTAGTTTTTTCTTAACTTGATCGCAAACATTCCGGGATATGCAGACACCACCTGGATCAGCCAGTCCTTCTATTCGTGCGGCAACGTTAACACCATCACCATAGATCCTATCACCTTCCTGGACAATATCACCAAGGTTAATACCAATACGAAACTCCATCTTTCGGTTATCAGGAAGGATTGCGTTTTTCTCTTTTAATGTTTCCTGAATTTCAATCGCACTATTCACGGCATTGAGGGCACTGGCAAACTCTGCCAGAATGTTATCGCCAGGTGAATCTACAACTCGTCCTTTGTTCTTAGAAATTAGGCTGAAGAATGTTTCACGGTAAGCTGTGATGGTTTTAATTGTGTGCTCTTCATCCTCGCCCATCAAAC
Organism: Desulfobacterales bacterium; assembly: GCA_050123915.1. Taxonomy (GTDB): domain Bacteria; phylum Desulfobacterota; class Desulfobacteria; order Desulfobacterales; family UBA11574; genus UBA11574. The sequence continues at coordinate 2,005 of JASFGF010000226.1, forward strand.
GGCTGTAACCTTTTACATCAGCACTTAATATAGCCCTTAACTTTCGATCTAAGCCGTTCTCAGTCATGAGGCCACCTCTCTAATGGTTTAATAAAAGAAGAGATATCAGAATTAGAATAGTGGGTTCAGGAAGAATAGGTCAGCTATATTGATTTATAATATAATAAGATGGGAAGGGTCAATATCTTAATTTAATTACAAACTCTTAGAATATATGGATATATGGCAAATTCATTTTTTGAAGGTTTGATTGGGGTTAACTATGATATTTTTCGTAATTTTGATTCCCTGTCAATGATCAAATCTTATTAGATTCATAGATGGCTGAGATAATCATCTGTTATCTAAGATATAGCTCTTTCTGTGATAAATTGAGACTATCAATCCCACAAGAAACCTGTGATATCATATGATCCAGAATCAAATTTGATGCTTTCCCGAACTTGTGCTTACTTGCCAAAAGTGCAGGTCCAAGAACCTCTATTTAAATTTCATATATCGTATTTCTTACAAAAATGCAAAAAAGGCAAATCCCTGAAAATTGATTTGCCCCTATTGAAAAACGATATCACACAATTTTTATGGAAATGATATGTGCCTTTTATTCATACTTCCACGATTTACCTAATAATTCAATAAATCCTAATGCCATAACAACAATAGCGATAGTCCATAGGATAATATATCCTCGCAGTGGCAAGTTAAATGGATCAGAGATTAACCATAGTGTCAGGACTCCAGCACCGCAGAAATTTATGGCGATAGCTCCAGCTATCCCCAATCCATGAATGCCACGTGGCTTTCCATAGGCTTCAATCAATAAAGCAATTCCTATTCCGAAAATAACAGCCCCGAGTATGGTCGGATAAAAATTGCTATTAGGCTGAGGGACTCCAAATAATTGGGCCATTCCAAAAGGAAATAAAAGCAGCAACATGCCCAAAAGCAAATTTACAATACCATCAATAAGTAAAAGTATTTTGTATTTTGCTCTCATTGGTTATGTTCTCCTATAAATACATATACCTTGCCATAAAGACAACCCAGGGTTGTTCAATTCCGATTACATATATCCGGTACCTTTCTGAGAGAGAGATGTTGGGGAGGCGAGCGAGCCTTTTAGGTGAGCTCGCGGAGCCTCCCCAACTCTAACTCTCGATAATATAAAAATTAAAAATCAGGCACTATAGATGAAAAAAAAGGTGAAGCTCCCCTGTTTAATGAGCCATCCGGCGTTCACCGGTGGCATAATGTATGGGCAGTCTGCAATGAAGCAGCTGCAAAACATGAAAGGAGCTCCACCATGAAAAAAAGAACCATTTATCAGAACCGAAGTCAAGAACTACTTTCTTTGTTTGAGCAGGCCGGAAACAGTTCCAAAGTGATGTGTATACCGATGGATTTTTCCAAAAAGGACCATGTGGTCATGTTCTGCAACGGATATGGTGATATTTTACGAAAACCGTTTTCCGTGAAGAACTCGCAAATGGGTGTCGCGTATCTGACCGATCAGGTTATGCGTTTGTGTCGCCATCGTCGAATCAAAAAAGAACATGTATTTTTCGGTGGCGAAGACGCCCAATCTTATGCAGAGAATTTCGTCAATACATTACGTTCCGAAGGCTTTTTGGTAGCCAATGTTAATGCCTATGAGGCCAAGAAGCAAAGAGAAAATCTTCAAGCCAGCACGGATCGCTTGGATCTGATGGGGATTGCTGTCATGCTTCTGAACCGTAGAGCAAACTGTGCACCTGCCCAGGCGGGCACATACCTCAACCTCAGAACGCTGGTTCGACATAGGAAAAAGCTTGTGAAGATGAAGACGGGAGTGAGCAATCGGATCCATACTGTTATCGATCGGCTTTTTCCTGGTTTTTTAAACGAAAAAAAAAGCGGCATTAAGCCCTTTTCAAAAAGCTCTTTGTATTTGATGAGTGATCGTTTCAGTGCACAGCAAATCTGTCGTCGCAGGCGATCAACTCTCATAAAACACCTCAAACGGTTCGGAACTAAGGACGCTGAAAATAGAGCCACAAAGCTTCAGGCTTATGCAAAGCGGGTGCTGACCCCCTTGGAGGAATACACCGCAACGCTACAGCTTTCCCTCGCATATAATATTAAACATTATCGGTGCTTGCAGGAAAATATAGACCATCTTGAAAAAGAAATTGCATTGCTTCTAAGCCAAACTCAAGGGGCGTTTTTGACCAGTATCCAAGGGATCGGTATTGTTTTATCGGCGGGTGTTACCGCCGAGATCGGCAATCCTTTTGCTCAAAAACCATTAAACAACCTGGTCTCATATGCTGGAATCGTCCCACGGGTGAAACAATCAGGAGGAAGTGAAGGGCAACCGTATATAGGCCGTGTCAGCAAAAGGAACAATCATATCCTCAAAGATTATGTTGTCCAATCGGCATTTCATATTGGGCGATATGGTCCGAAGGATCTGTTGCTTGATTATAAAAGACGTGAAGCACAAGGACAGCACGCTGACTTTGGTATGGGCCGTCGTTTTATACGGATGGCCATGTGTATGATGCAAACATCGCAAGTTTATCTTCCGCCACGTCTTCGAAGCAACAGCGTCGATCAAAGAGATAAGGCGGAATACTATCTGTACATATGGCCATTATTGAAGGAAAAATGGAAAAGATCGGATGCACTTAAAGCTGCATTTGAAAAGGATCGCCCTTTAGGGCGTTGGCGGCAGATCGTCCAGCATTTGTATGACATAGAGCTCGATATATAACCAAACACCGGATCAAACACAAAAGCGAAAATTGATGTTACGCCTTTCGACGGACAGGATGGCTCCATATATCTGCCGCGGAACTTCAGAATAAATGAATGTCATTGACGGCTTAAATTAAGAGTGCCAACCCTGTCCGTCCGAAGTTTTTATTATGGCTCCAAGGTGCTCTGATTCTTTTTAAAAAAGAGATCTAGTCATACCAGATTGCCAAAATCGGACATTTATGGACAGGGTTTTCCACCGGATACGTCAAAAGTGTAAGTATCAATTTATTGTGAAGGTGTTATCCGGATCAAAGAGGTTTTTTAAAACTGGTCAGAACCGGTAAGGGGGAGCTGTTGTCTTAATAAGGGGTGAAAAAATGGCTTGATTTTGTTCTGGTACTCTTATTTCTTACATAAATGCAAAAAAGGCAAACCCCAAAAATG
>JASFGF010000227.1:0-5182 GCA_050123915.1 Desulfobacterales bacterium
GAGTGTATGTAATGTCGGTGAATATTACCATTAAACTATTTGCTTCTCTGAAAAGATTTTTACCGGCCTCTTCGGAAAACTACCCCATAGAACCCGGGATAACCGTTAAAAAACTGCTTGACGAGTTATCTGTCCCCAGAGACGAAGTAAAAATTATTTTTATTGACGGCGTTAAGCATGACCTTGGATCCATTTTAAAAGGGGGTGAGCGGGTCGGAATTTTCCCGGCGGTAGGGGGTGGATAATTTAGGCAAATAATTCAAATTTCTAACACGAATATGTCTAATATGATTTTACATTATTTTTTTCAACAACCACCCAGAAAAAAAAGCGGTCATCCTTATCAACATACGCATTAAATCCTTGCTCATTAATTATCGCTACGATCTCATCAGAAGAAGAAAAATGACTTCGCATCAGAAACAACTTTTCTGCCAAAGCAACCCATTTTATGATGAACTTGTCGATGTTCGGCTCCTCTATAACCAAACAGCCTCCAGTTTTAAGGACGCGCAGCAATTCTTGAATCGATTGGCGCTGATCGCAAAAGTGGTGCAGCGCATCGACTACCATAATTCGTTCAAAACTTTCATCGGGGAAAGGGAGTTGTTCGATGTGAGATTGCGCCATCCATAAGCGGCTTTTGAGTTTGGCTTGTTTCAACATCGAAAATGACAAATCGCATACCACAACTTCATCGATCATTGTCCGTAAACGGGACGATACCCGGCCGGTTCCCCCACCGGCATCGAGCATTCGACCTTTGGCCGGCAACTTCAGCAAGCTGATCAATCGTTTCAGATCGATTTTGTGAATTACCCGATCATAAAACGGTGCAATAATGTCGAAATGATAAAGCATTCTTTGATGAAAAACATGAAGAATTTTTTGAGCCCAAGTTGAAATTTATCAACAAATCCCAACCTCCACCAATGAACGAATTCTGTTAAAATATTCCGTGCGGCAATCATTTTCAATTTGAATAAGATGGTTAAACGGCTGATTGAAATCCGTTTTTCCTGTGGTAAAGAGACCATGACCATAGACGATGACGCCCGGATATCTTCGGATTGCTTCAGGAACCGTGTTGCAGAGGGAATGCGGTCCAGAACCCACTTCTCCTGAGACAACCGGAATGCCACATGCAAAACGTTCATGGGGACATGCCCGATGACACTCGCCACTACACATGCATTCTGTTATGTCGCAGTCCATGGACAAAATAACTGAAAATTTTGGATGTCCGTGAAGGATGGCTTTGTTATCGGTATTCTGAACAATTTCCAAATGTGCCGGCAGTTCGCTGGAAGCGGTGATAGGTACACAAGAAGAACCGTCTAAAGGACAAGGATCAATGGCGTCTTTAAGTTCATCCAAACTGCTCCCGGTCTGGCTGATGAAAAGGGTTCGACCATGACGAAATGAGATGTTTCCAAAATGCGAATCGACCAAACGATGTTCTACGGTCAATCGTCCTGCCTCCTGAATCGCTTCGTAAACACGCTTTTTTGAGTTTAGCGGTCCTTTCATCAAAGAACCGTTAAACGAGACCGGTGGATCGAGATTTTCTACAACCTTATCAAATATTTGTCGGCGTTTTGCGTCAACATGTCCTTTCTTTGCTTGAAGAAGAAAATCGCAAAAAAATTTTACAAAACCGGCAAAGCATACAGAGGAAAATGTGACATAAGCCTGTTCGAGGCCTACCGTTCCGTGGGTGATAATACCCTCTTCGGGAATAATAACACTTTTGCGCGATTTCAAGATTGAAACAACAGAATTTGATGAAAACTGAAACGACACCGGCAGGTCGTGGAGAAAGGTTCTGGTTTCGCAATCATTCGGCGTAATCGTTCCATCGGAGGTTTTTGCCAGATAATCGATGATGCTGCGATACGGTTCAGCCGGCCGGGAAAAAATAAGGGCGTTGATGTTTAACTGCTTAAAGATGTCTTTAAGAGCAACACATTTTCTGTCTGTTCTGTTCCATTCGAGCTGTGCATCCAGACAGCCCAGCAGGGGTGGTTCGGGACCGACAAGACCACTTTTTATAAGCTTATTTTCGTATGTGCGAAAGATTTGATTCATTGCAGCATGTTAAATGTTCAAACCGCTTTGGCGTTTAAACAGATGTTATCCATCAATCCATATTAAGTACAAGTTAGGTGTCCAATTTAGAAATGAGCAATTTTTGTCCTGATCAAACCTGCCCAGAACGCCGATCAGAACAAAAAGGGCTATTTATGGATGGACACTAAATCGGCTCAAGTCCTAATTCCTTGGCCACTTTTGAGATTGGTGTGCCATTTTGATTCAACTTTCTTGCGATATAATAATTGGAACGAGCCGTTAAAAAAGCGCCTTTGTCTATGGGCTTGATATTGATATCGTCGTTTGTGTAACCCGGCATGGTAAAAAAGCGGGCCGGAAGATCGTCGTCCTTTTTAGTAAAACCGTTGGCGGCATTCATCATTCGTTCATTGTAACAGATTCGTTCTCCCACCTTAAAGAGATCCTGACCGGAGGTCTTGATTCCTGTCACTGCCGTAAAAATTTTGGCATATTCTTCAAGTGATGCTGCAAGAAAAATGAATTTGCATGCAGTTAGAGAATCTGCAACGGCATTTAAATCTTCACCTATTTTAATCATTCGGGCTTTTCCGTTAAATGAAAAACGATCTGTAGCCACCGGTTTTCTTAAAATTTCGTGACTGATGGGGTATGCCCTCAAGTGGCATCCTCCCCTGGAAGATGTGGCATACGCAAGTGCCATCCCATAAGCCCCTCTTGGATCATAGGCCGGCAGTTCCTGGCTTTTGACCACCATGGCAAGATCAGATCGGCTGCAGTTTCCGGCATATTTTGCTGCACCTTGACCGAGCTCAACGCCGACTCCTTTCTTTTTTCCAATGTCCATCAGAAGAGAAACAACTTCTTTGGGCGACAATTTCTTTTTTGAAATTTCTGAAAAACATGACAGGGTTGATGCAGCTGAAATGGTATCCATCCCCATTTCATTACATATTCTGTTGGCTTTAACGACAGCGCCTATATCTGTATTGCCCAAAAGTGCACTGAAATGAGACATGGTTTCAAATTCGGGCATGCTTGTATGATCTTTTGTTATTTTTTTACATAGAATGTGGCATCCACGACATCCGGTATTTTGGGGTTTGAACGTCTTTTTGAATGCATGTGCATTCATTTTGAACGCTTGATCAAATTGGGTTTTTCGAAAATTTTCGGTAGGCATCATACGCCTTGCATCCATCAGATCATATAAGGCGCCGGTGCCAAATCGTGAGATTCCGAATTTTCCCAAAAGAATCGGGGAAGCCGCGGTTAGTCTGAATACGTCTTCCCTGGCGGATCTTAAATCTTTGGGGTTGAAAACATTCGTTTTTCCGGCACCTTGTATGGTGATATATTTCAAGTTTTTGGAAGCAAACGTCAGGCCGATGCCGCTTCTGCCTGCCGCAAAATGGCCATCGATAATAATACTTGAGAAAAGAACCCCATTTTCTCCTGCCGGCCCTATAACGGCTGTCGAGCCTTTGCCTTTTAGATGCGAATGAACATCACCGGTTTTCCGGCCTTTAAGGTGAGAGGCATCGCAAATATGGATATCGTTGTCTTTGATTTCAATACCGCAAAGTTTGTCGGACCTTCCCGTTATGATAATGCCGTCGAATCCGGCTTTTTTTAGCTGGAAACCCAAAGATCCACCCACAGAAGAATCGCCCACAGCACCGGTCAGAGGTGAACGGGACATGATGGTCATCCTGCCACTTGTTGGTGAGCGGGTATTAACAAGAGGCCCTGCAAACAAGAGAATCGGCATATCCGGATGATTCCAGTCAAGGGTTATTTTCTTTCTAATATAATATCCTGCCAGACCTCTTCCACCGATAAATGTTTGTAAAATGTCTATATCGGGAACCTCTACACGCCATGATGGGTCGGTGAGATGTATTCTGACAATTTTGCCACACCATCCATACATTTGAATGCTCATATGATCGTTGATTTCAAATTGATTTGGTTTATATCGTTTTTTGGCCCAGATCGATACATGCAAGTTTAGATAAACCGCACTACGGAGTCAAGGTGGAAAGGGATCACGTGTGTATGAAACTTGACATATCATGTTATTAAACTTAAATTTGAAAATCTGAAATGACTTATAGGAAAGCATTGATGAACCAAAAAGATCTGGAGCACTTAAAGAAATGGTTTGCGGATTATGTTGCCGGTTTTTATTCGGACAATCCGACCGATAACAGCACCATCCACCTTAAAGAAAAACACACGGAACGCGTGTGTGAAAATATAATATTGCTGGGCAAAGCCCTGGGTCTTTCGGATGAGGAAATGGTGCTGACAGAAACCATGGCGCTTTTCCATGATGTCGGCAGATTCAAGCAGTATGCTACTTACGGTACATTCAAAGATGTGGATTCTGAAAATCATGCCTTGCTTGGACTTCGAGAGCTGGTGGCGCATAATGTTCTGGATATGTGCTCCAAGGATGAAAGAAAATGGATTACAAAAGCCATAGCCAATCACAATGCCGTCACGATCCCTAAAAAGGAAAATGGAAAATCCCTTTTTTACATTCGTCTTCTTCGGGATGCTGACAAGCTTGACATTTGGAGGGTTTTCATTGATTACTACAAAAAACGTGACAATCAGCCGAATCCGGTCGTAGAATTCGGACTCCCGGATGATCCATCCTTTTCACCACCCGTCCTGTCTGCCTTGAGCGAAGAACGGTTTGTCCGCTTTGAAGATTTAAGAACCGTGAACGATTTTAAACTGCTCCTGTTAAGCTGGGTGTTTGATCTCAACTTTACCATCTCGATTCAAGTGGTTAAAGACCTTGAATATATTGAAAAAATTGGGGCAATCCTGCCTGATTCTCAAGAGACTAAAACGGCGTTAACGAATATCTACGGTTACATGGAGCGTCATTTACAATGATGAATATTCAAAAACGGATTAATTTTCGTGATAAACCGAACGGGTAAAGGAGAAAAGATATGAATGATTTCGTTTTGTTATTGATCATCGTCGGAATTTGGTATCTGCTGCAGGCGTATATCCTGCCGAAATTGGGTATTTCGACATGAGTACGAAATTCTTGTCAGGTGACAGGAGATAAGGAGAAAACCGGGGAAAAAAT
>JASFGF010000228.1:0-5177 GCA_050123915.1 Desulfobacterales bacterium
CCCTGATGTGGATAGGTCTTTGGTACTGTAAGGAAAAGTGTATTGTAAGCCATAAATTGGAAAGGGAATAGACACTGTAGAATCTTTGCGAAGGCAGGACAGGGAATGTTGAAGTTGTTTCTTTTCGGTTGTAATTTTTGGTTATATTTGAAACCGAGCATTTGAAAAATGTTGAAAAAGATAAGTCTGAGAACCAGAATATTAATCAATATAACCGCTCTGGTCGTCATCACGATCATGGGTGCGTTGGTAATGGTTGGGTATACCTACCGGATGGAAGGACTTTTGACCCAGATTATCGACAAATATATGGGAGGACTCCAGACGGCCCAAGCCCTGGAAAATGCCCTGGTCAACCAGAAGGGATTTGCTTCCTACTATCTATTGGATGGAGATCCGAATTGGCTCATACAGATGGCGGAATATCGCCATGTTTTTGAAGATACACTTGAGAAAACACAACGCCTGGCAACGACAGAAGAGGAAAAAAGGGTTCTGAACCTTATAGAATCGGAATATGCAAAGTACATTGCCACAAAAGATCAGGTCGTGGATTATTATGCGTCCGGAGATCGCGAAAAAGGTATAAAACTTCACGAAAAAGTTAGAGACAGTTTTTTCGGAATCCTCGAGCTTTGCGAAAACGGCATGCAGCTTTTCAGAGATAAGGCTCAAAAAGCAAAAATACAGAGCTTAGATCAGGCCAAAAAACTCAGAATTATTGTTGGATCGGCTGTGTTGATGATACTTTTTTTGGGTGTCATTCTGACTTTCTTTTTGCTGCATGATATTCTTGATCCGATCCGAAGGCTGGCCTTGGAAACGGATCGTCATGACAGCGCAAAAAACGAAGGAGACGAGGTAAAGACACTCAGTCGACATGTGCATGATTTGAAAAAAACATACAATGAGACTCAATCTGAACTTGAAAAAAGCAGGGAACACCTGTTGCAGTCGGAAAAATTGGCACTGGTGGGAAAATTGGCGGCCGGTACGTCGCACAGCATCCGAAATCCCTTAACCTCCGTAAAGATGCGCCTATTTTCCCTGAGCAGAAGCCTTGATCTTGACAGTAATCAGAAAGAAGACTTTGATGTCATTTCAAAGGAAATCAGCCATATCGATACTATTGTGCAAAATTTTCTCGAGTTCTCGAGGCCGCCCAGGTTAAAGTTTCAGTTAGTTTCACCTTCGGATGTCGTGGATCAGGCCATCCAGCTTTTACAGCACCGTTTGGAGTCTTACGAAGTTTTTATCAAGATTCAAAGAAAAGAACCTCTTCCGTTGGTTCAGTTGGATTCCGAACAATTAAAGGAAGTCCTTATCAATGTTATTATCAATGCATGTGAGGCCATGGGGCAGGGCGGTTCGATTGTCATATACGAGGAAGCCGTTATTGAGCCGGGAAAATTTAGATCGGCTGTGATTCGGATAAGCGATAACGGGCCGGGTATTCCGGATGTTGTACAATCGCAGATTATGGAACCTTTTTTCACGACCAAGGAAGAAGGTACAGGGCTCGGGTTGAGCATCGCCAGCAGGATTGTTCAAGAGCACGGTGGAAGACTGGATATCCAATCAAAGGAAGGGAATGGATCAACGTTTATCATCACACTGCCGATGGAGGAATCAGACCGTGAGCACCATACTAATCATTGACGATGACGACCAACTTCGAAAAAGTTTCAATAAACTTTTGATTGAAGAGGGCTATGATTCTAAATGTGCGGCTTCCGGCGAAGCTGGTCTTAAAATCATCCAGGAAGAGATCCCGGATCTGGTCATTCTTGACATGCGCTTGCCGGGGATGAATGGATTCGAGACTTTCAAGACCATCCATAAAACAGAACCCAAACTTCCGGTAATCATCATGACCGCCTTTGGAACCACTGAAACTGCCATCGAAGCCACCAAGATGGGGGCATTCGACTATATTCTCAAGCCTTTTGATATTCCTGAGATACTGGTGGTGATCAAACAGGCTCTGGAAGCCAGCCGGTTTATGCGATCTCCGGTAGATATGGACCCTATACCGGAAAAAAGCTATCGTGATGCTATTATTGGACGAAGCAAACCCATGCAGGAGGTTTACAAAACCATCGGCCGCGTATCCGAGACAGAAGCAACGGTTCTGATTCGCGGAGAATCGGGAACCGGAAAGGAGTTGGTGGCCCGGGCCGTTTATCAACACAGCACTCGGGCCGACAGACCTTTTTTGGTCATCAACTGCGTGGCCATTCCTGAAACCCTTTTAGAAAGTGAGTTGTTTGGATATGAAAAAGGCGCATTTACCGGTGCCACCCATCGCCGGATCGGCAAGATCGAGCAGGCAAACAATGGAACCGTATTTTTGGATGAAATCGGCGATATGCCGCTGAGCATCCAGGCCAAGGTCTTACGCTTGCTTCAGGAAAGGAGTATCGAACGACTGGGGGGCAGGAATACCATCCCCGTGAATGTGAGAATTATCGCCGCTACCAATCGTGACCTTGAATCGGCCATCGTTCAAGGCCGGTTTCGGGAAGACCTCTACTACCGTCTCAAGGTGGTCTCCATCTTTTTGCCGCCCCTAAAGGACCGGCTCGAAGACATCCCGGCACTGACGGATTTTTTCCTGGCCCGATATTCACAAGAAGCGAAAGTCGAAAATCCGGGAATTACCAAAAAAGCCAAAGTTTTTCTTGCAACAAATCTCTGGAAGGGGAACGTGCGCGAACTGGGCAACACCCTACAAAAGGCCTTAATTTTCAACCGTGGCGCGGCCATTTGCAAAGAGGATATTTTGCAGGCCATCCAAGGAAATAATGTCTGCAATTCAAAAAATTACGAAAAAGATGAACAGGCCATGCGTCAATGGGCACGCAAAATGCTGACATCGCCATCGGTTGAAAAACGTTTTGACGACTGTATGGACCGGTTTGCCAATATCATTATCAGCGAGGCCCTCAATTTTACCGACGGGAATCGATCGCAAGCGGCAAAACTTCTCGGTCTTTCCAGACCTACATTGCATTCCAAGATCGAAAAATTTGGTTTTGAGTTCAAGACTTCCGTAAAAGAAGATGCATCGTAGTTTTTGCTTTTACATTTTGTAAAATAATTCGACACCCATCTTTTTTTGTCCAAAATAAAAAATTTATCCCATCTCATAAAATATTCCAATTTATCAAGATGTTAGTTTGTTTCGCCTCTGTCAATCATTTTTGGCATGTCTTTTGCGGTCGTTTTTTATAATGAAAAAATATTGCCGATAAAGCCGCTGTTTTAAAAATTAGCGAGACTGAAAAACCGGCTTTCTTTATTTTAAATGCAAATGTAGCTGCCGGAATTTTTCAATAGTAAAAGCATGCACCTGTTAATCATCCGCTCATGTTATGACGGATAAGGCTTATGAAGATATCGATTCCAAAAGAAGCCATAACGCAAATCATGGGGAATTATAATTGCTCTGAGGAAGAAGCCGCCAAAGCATATCTTGATGCGCAAGAAAGGGCCGGCGAGGCATTTCAATCTTTTCTTGAACATCGATTCTCTTCCCAAAAAAAGATGCCGGAACCTATTGACCCTACAATTTATACGCCCAAAGAGATTAAAAAACATTTGGACAAGTATGTTATTGGTCAGGAGGAATATAAAAAGAGACTGGCCATTGCCTCAGCCTATCATTTCACAATGATCAAATATCTCCGTGAACATCCTGAAGATGAAACGGTAAAAAGATTCCGAAAGAAAAATACGATTACTGCAGGGCCGTCAGGCAGCGGTAAAACCTATTGTGTAGAGGTTTTAGGGGATCTTTTGCAAGTTCCTACGCTTATTATTGATGCCACGGATTATACGGAAGCCGGGTATGTTGGAAAAAGTGCTGACGATATGATTCGCGAATTGATTGATCTGGCGCCGGGCCATCATCGGGAAGAACAGTCACAATTCATCAGCAGGTATGGTGGCCTGATTTGTATTGATGAAATTGATAAAAAAGCAAAAGACGGTTCATTGGCCGGACATGATATTTCAAGAGAAGGATTTCAAAGATCGGTTTTAAAACTTATCGAGAGAAAACTCGTTCCCATCAACAATCCGTATTCCGCGGCTTCACAAATTCAGGAGGTCATCGATCGACAAAAAGGAGGGAAAGCCGACAAACAGGACAGCATGATCAGTACGGAGAACATCTTGTTTGTATTGGGGGGTTCTTTTGAAAGATCGGGTGACAATCTGGAATCCATTGTAAAGAAACGTTTGCAGCATAAAGGTCGAGTACGGGAAGATGGTAGTATCGAGATCAAGGGGTTCTCTTCTGACAAGAAAACAAACGAAAAAAGTCAGTTGAAAAACTTTTACAGGGAAGCGGAAGCAAATGATTTTATTAATTTTGGACTTCTCCCTGAATTGATCGGCAGATCCCCCATAAGAACGTTTGTCAACTTGTTGTCCAAAAACGATTTGATTCGTATTATGCAGGACACCAAAGATTCGATCCTCAATCAATACAAAATGGAATTTAAGCTGTTTAATATCGATCTGGATTTTACGTCGAGTGCCGTTGAATATGTGGCGGAAATATCGGAGAATCGAAAGACAGGTGCCCGGGCCCTTGTCAGTGTATGGGAGAACATTTTAACGGATTTTCAGTTTGAACTTCCAGGCTCCAACTTTTCAACGCTAAAAGTGAATCGGGAGCTGTGTGAAAAACCCAAAGATTATCTTTTGAAAATGCTGGAAAAATCTCCATTTGTCGATTTTGTTGAAAATTTTAAGAAAGAGTATGGGATTGAACTCATCCTGAACGAAGATGTTCAAAATTATTTTGAACACTATGCTCATCAGAATAACCTCCAGATATCCGAGACGCTGAAAAAGTTTCTTTTTGGTGCATCTGCATTAAATTACATGGGGGTTAGAGGGGTATATAATATCACCAAAGAGATGGTCGAGGATGAGAAGTATTTTGATAAACTGTTTGCGAAATGGTATGAAAACCAAAAAAAATAAATCAATTGACACCCCGAAGGTTTTAATCCTATATTGATTTCAAATAATATCTAATTCAAATTCTTTTTACATCCTGTAAAAAAATCCGACACCCATTCCTTCTTGTTGACGATGAAAAGCCAATAGATAGCCCTCGAATGTAATGACTTATCAAGGTATTATTTAATATCATCTACAATATG
>JASFGF010000229.1:0-5169 GCA_050123915.1 Desulfobacterales bacterium
TCAGGCCGGAAATGGCATCAATTTGCGCTTTGGTCATCCCGGTGTTTTCAAACTCTTTAAAATACCTTGCAGGCTTTAATAAAGGGAAATCGCTGCCAAAAAAACCCTTGGCGACGTCCGGCACAGGCGGATTAATCCTTTGATTATCGTGATAAATTTGTGAACTTAGCGCCTTGCAAACAGCTCAACCCGACGAATGGGAGGTTTGGATAAAACTTCTAAACAGAATTCCGAATGAAAATTTTCGTCTCTACTCTGATTCGTTTAATAACCTCTTGACGCAGTCTTTGAGCTCTGTGATTTTTATCGGCTTGGCGAAAAAGTCGTCTGCACTTTTACGAAACGCTTCGATGGAAGTATCCATACTTGCAAAGGCGGTAATCATGATCACTTTGGTTTCCGGAGATTCTTTTTTTATTGTTTTCAGAACCTCCATACCATCGATATCTTTCATTTTCAAATCGGTAATGACCACTCCGAATTTTTCTTCCTTTAGACGTTCAAATGCGTGCTTTGCATGCAAAAAGTTTTCCACCCTATAGCCGTCCCGTTCAAAAGTTGCTTTTATCATCTTTCCCACAATGTTTTCATCATCAATCACCATGATTTTGTGACCACTCATCTGTACCCTCCTTTGATGTATAAATGGGTAATTCTATAATGAAAGTTGTTCCGACTCCCACGTTGCTTTTTACATCTATTTTTCCATTATGCCTTTTAATAATACCGTAACTGATAGACAAACCGAGTCCTGTCCCCTGGGTTCCTTTGGTGCTGAAAAAGGGATCAAAAATATTGGATAAGAACTCAGGAGAAATTCCTGTACCGGTATCCTCGATTTCTATGACAATATGATCCGGATTGTCTTTAAATGTCGTCCGGATGGAAAGGGTGCCTCCGGGAGACATGGCCTGAATGGCGTTGGTTACCAAATTTACCAGTACGCTCTGAATCTTATCCTCATCAATGAAAACCGGAGGAAGCCCTTCTTGAAGGTTTAATTGCGCCTCAATTCCGGAAACATGAAGCACATTCTGGACCAGTCTGAGGGAACTTTTTATCAGAGAATTGATATCGGAAATTCTGAAATCCGCATTCTTGGGTTTCGAAAAATTTAAGAGGTTCTGAACGATATTCTTTATTCTCTGAGTTTCTTCCAGCACGGTTTTCATATAATCCACTCGTTCTGTCTTGCCGAGGTAATCGTACAGTTCGCCATATGCCTGGGCAACCATGGATATGTTGTTCAACGGATTGCCCAGCTCATGGGCAACGCCGGCCGTAAGAATTCCCAATGACGATAGTTTTTTGGATTGGACAAGTTGCTCATGCCGGGTCTTAAGTTCTTCACACATGGAGTTGATCGCCTGCATGGCGGAACCCAATTCATCGTTGGATATCTTCTCTTCTGTCTCAAGGAAATTCCCTTCAGATATTGAAAGTGCCGTTTTTTCAATTTGTCGAAGAGACTTGAACATTTTTGAAAAAAATAAATACGTGCTGGTTATGGCCACAAAAATAACCAGACAGAAAAAATACAATAATCCCTTGATTGAAGCAGAAATAATTTCATTAACCTTTTTCCTCTCAAGCTTGATCATGCTTTCGGAAAACAGTTTTAATTCACGGCCGGCCTCTCGTATGTTTGCTTCCATATTTTTGGTGTCGTGACCGAGAACACTTATTTTTTCAATTTCTTCCTTATATTTCTTGAGGCTCGAGTTGAGCTTCTTAAAATTTTCATCACCGATGGCTAAAAGTATATTCGCCTCCGTGTTTTCAATCGTTTGTTCGCTCTCATTTAATTCTTTTTTGATCTGCTGAAAATCCGCCGCATTCTGATATAAAAAGTAGTTCTTTTCCGAAAGTCTCATTCTCAGCAACGATGCATTGAGATTGTCCGCTATTTCAACAAAGCGCAATTTGGCCTGGATAAGCTTAAATTCATGATATGAAAACGCAGATATCAGGACGATGGTAATAATACCGAGAGCATTGCCAAGTATGATTTTATGCACCAGCTTCATAACGATTCCGAATAATCAGGATCAGTAAATGGGTATGATGTCCACACGAACATCTTTTACATCATGCATCTCCATTAATATGTCTCGGATGTCTTCGGTGATAGCTTCTTCCTGCTTCAAACTCCGCTGGATGTGGACAACGACCGTATGATCCTCTACAGAAACCTCGACGTCATGGTAAAAATTCATCAAATCCGACTTTACCTTGGCTGCCAGGCTTTCGTTCATAAGATGTTGGCGCAATTCAGGACTCATTTGAAAAGAGGGGAGCTTCACGGCATTCAAAATTTTTGTAACGGCGTCATCGATGGTCAGCCTGCCGATAACCACGCCAAAATCATACATGCTCAGGTCCCAGGGATCCTTGCCATGGAAATACATGGCCCATTTTTTCCGTTCTTTATCGAATTTTTCTATGGCTTTCAGTGCTTCCTTTTCCGAGACATTTTCCCGTCTCATTAAGACCTTCACCCGTTCTTCAGGCGTCGCGGAAATCATAACCCTAAGAATGTTGGGTATGCCTAAGAGCAAAAAATGCCCCGCAAGTCCATGATAGACCAAATTATCTTCCACCGCATATTCCAAAAGCGCCGAACGAATGTACGCAACGTATTTCTTTTTTGCAAAGCTGAACCGATCAAGGATCGAAGGCGCCTTTTCAATCGCCTGTCGCAGGTAATTTTCCGGAATATCGAATTCTTGTGAAGCAAGACTGATCACCTCTTTAGAGATGCACCGATAGTTCAGCTCTTGTGCGACCCTTTCCGCAATCTCCGCACCGTGACTGTAAGAAGCTCTGGAGATGACGATGATAGCCATTGGTAACCTCCTTTGTCTAAATCACCCAAAAAATAGATGAAATGCCGATGCTAAACATCCAGCACCGTACACGGTCATCTTTCACTTAGGCATAGGCGCCAGGCCTAACACCCCAATCATAACGACAATACAACCGACCATGGCCAATGATCCATAGAGCCACTCCTTTTCCCTGAACAAAGCCACTGAAGAAAGAAAAAGCGCCGGAGCAACAGAAAATACACCCAGAGAAATGCCAAAGGCGCTCAAGCCATCGCCTGTGGTGAGGTGAGAAAGATACCAGTGACCATTCGGCAGCGCACCGGTTGCCCCTTCCCAAGTTTGATAAACGGTTTCACCTTTCCAAATCGAAGATATCCAATAAGAGACAGGCACGAAATTGTCTCCCAAAAAAGCAAGTACCGAACCGACAACTACGATCAAGGAGCCCGCTAAAACCCCCCAGTAAACGATTTCTCCGTATATTATCCCTGCAATCGGCGGTTTGGGTTTTTCCTCTTTCATAACTCCCTCCTATAAAATGGGTATATTTATCCCAAATGCCTCTTCCACCCCGCGTATGATGAGTTTAATTGATGAAACAATCAGAATAACAATCAAAACTTTCCGAACAAATCCGGCCCTGATTCTGATTAAAAGATGTGCCCCTAAAATCCCGCCGACAACCTGTCCCAGCATCCACGGGGCTGCAAAAATGGCAATCATGGCGCCGTAGGTGATATAAGTCCAAATGGCAGTGGCGTTGCTGATGGCCAGCAGAACCCCGCTGCATGCAGCCGCAATCTTAACCGGCGCCATCATGATAAGGTTCAGTGTCGCGGTGAGGAACGCCCCTCCTCCCAGGCCGAAGAAGCCGCCTATAAATCCGAGAGCAATAAAAACAATTCCACCGATAAGGGCTCTTGTCAACTGGTAATGAACCACTTTTCCCAGCGATTCCTCCCAATAAGAACCGTTCAGCCCCAACATAACGGAAAGCCGATCGATGCGTTCGGGTTCCGGATATTCGGTTTTTCCGCCACCGGTGAATAAAAACCAGGCCACGACAAGCATGAGAATACCGAGCGACAGGCGGACAAGGCCGTCACCAAACTCACCCAGGCCCTTGTGAAAATAAATGGCACTGACACTCCCTGCAAGAGCGCCAACGGTGATGGGAACACCGCAGTAAAAGACCAGCTTGATGTCGGCCAGTTTGGTCTTCATAAAAGGTCCTGTGGACACCAACCCACTGAACATGGCCACCACCAGGCCGGTTGCGCGTATGACCAGGCTGTCCAGGGAGGTAAAACCCAACATGATGGGTGTAAAGATAACCCCACCGCCAATGCCGCCGATAACCGCCAGGGTCGCTATGGCGGTGCTTATCAGGAAAGACCCGACGATGATCCACCATATGGATGACGCGCTGAGGACCTCGGTGCTTTCCACCTTTGAAAATACGGCCATGAGAATATAGGCGCCAACTATGAGCATGATCAGGATGCTCAATTCCGGAACATTGGTCACTAAAGACCATAACCTATTTTTGCGTATACGTTTTCTTTTTTTCTTCTCACCCTTCTTATCTTTGGAAAGGGGAACCGGTTGTGTGGAAAATTCAGAACGGGCTGTTGCTGCTGATCTAAGATTCATCTTTTATTCCTCTTTAGAAAAACGTCTTTAGACTTTTTTTGCCCAGTTTAAACAAAAACGGGAAAAGAATCTGTCACCGGCTGTAAACTGCCATGGGGATCAATGGGTGTCTGCTTGATATTTTTGAATTGCCCTTGGTATGGATGAATTTGACTGGATTTTATTTAAGAGCAATAGACCGCGTTGAACGATCCAACACAGAAGTTAAGCGCAGAACAACGCCATAGAGAATGTCGCCGGAGACACGCCTGCCACATGTGTTTTTGTGCTTCAAATTATCAGTCGGGATACTTCTGGGGGAAAATTGAATACTTTCAGTGCTGTGGACTGTACAATTAAGAGGGGGATTTCTTTGAGGACCGGCGACGTTATAGACACGTCACGGTCATTCATCTCGAACCCTTCATCGGAATCAGCGGTATCGATGTCGGTATCCACGTTGATATCCTCGGTTCCAACATCATTGAAAATGCACGGATAGGGGGGAAAATTTGGATCAACATCCGGATATATACAAGTTATATCGGAAATGTTGCTTTCCACAGACGCGGGAGCACTCTGAAGGCTGCATTTTAAATCCGAATAATTGATTCTAAAATCAGGTATTACCGTAAAAACGCAAGCGGTAGCAATAGAGGTACAAAGAAAACTCAAGATAAAAATGGATAGTTGAAGTTTTTTCATATGT
>JASFGF010000230.1:0-5154 GCA_050123915.1 Desulfobacterales bacterium
ATCACCGTTGCGATAGGTGTCATACCAGTCAAGCTGGGTTCTATTTTTCATTTCCAAATCCTGAAATACCTGATGATGTCCCAAGGGGGAGATCACATGGGTGGATTTGTCCAGAGTGGACAGAGAAGACTTGTCCAGGTGGTCGTAATGACCGTGCGTGATCAAAACGTGATCCGGCTTTGGGATCTGTTTCGGATTGAATGTTAATGGTGAAAAATCTTCGATAAACCGTGTCAGATCGGAAAACATCGGATCCACCATCAGATATTTGTCGTCATCCTTGATGAGAACGCCGGCGTGCTTGAGAAAAGTGACGCTGACGCCGTGATGTGACTGTATCGGCGACCAATTTATAACAATCGGATAAACGGACTGGTCTTTAAGATAAGGACTAAACTGACTTGGAGTGAGTTTCCATTTCAGAAGTTGCAGAAATTTTCTTTTACGCAAAGGTCCTATGGGATTTATGAAAACGCCGTTTCCATGATGCTCTTTTTTTAGCGCGATATCCCTCAAACTTCGTCCGTTTAGGGGCTTATAATGCAATTGATGATCTGTCATTTTTCCAATGGTTGCCAGGACAACAGAAGGGTGAAAAAAACGCATCAAAAACAGGGTTTGTACACCCATAAGTATCTTTTTTATAAAAGCTCTGCGTCTCATTTTTCATTGATAAGGTTAAATCGATATTTTTATAATAGGCAATAACGTATTCAAAAGGCCAAAAACTTATATATATTTTTCTTTTTTCAGATAGTAAGCATGATTCTCAAAAAGTAAAATCCAGCCCTTTCATTTTAAAAAAAGATATTTACGGCAAATCGGTCTCCATCGTTTTTTGAGAAATTACGTTTTATGGTTTTAACAATTCGAATATTCATTTAAAATGCCCCCAGCTGACAATCTTTTATTTTGACCCCCAAGACTTCGCAGGCAGCACTGACTGTCATTTTGCCGACGCGCAATCGGGATGCGATGTCCCATGCCTGCTTACATGAAAGCCTTTCCTGATCAAGCGCATCGGAAACAGCATTTTTTACATCCTCTTTTGTATTATCCTGAGGCTTAACAATCTTTTTTTTGGGCTGATATCCAAATAACCCCAGCTGGCACTTGGTCAATTTAAAATTCATCAGATCAGCCGTCTTGCCCACCTTTTCCGGTGAAATCTGTAACACCTTCGCAATTTCAAATGCCACTGCACAGGGAATTTTTTCATTTTTTGTCTGTTTCAATATTTCATTTTTAATCGAAGTGTCAGGTTTTTCACCGGGTCCGTGCTTTGTTGAAAAAGTTTTACCTTTAGGAAGACTCATTACACGCTCCTTTCGTAATGTTTTTGCCCCAAAAACGTGATAAATTTGACTTATTTCAGATCAATCGATTTTGAAACCGATCCGGAATCTGCATTTTGCTTGAATTTCAGGGTGCTGTCTGTTAATTATATGCTTTGTTGGCTTTTTAAAAATCATTGTCAAATTTATTCAATATCAGGTCATCATGACTTTTTCAATAAAACGAGTAAAAACCCGTCAGATCAAAGTTGGAGATGTCAGTGTGGGCGGCACAGCACCGGTTGCCGTCCAATCCATGACCAATACCTTTACCCAGGATGTTCAGTCTACCGTTTCACAAATCCATCGTCTGGAAAAAGCCGGATGTGAAATCGTCAGGGCGGCTGTGCCTGACCATGAAGCTGCTGAAGCGATATCTTCAATTAAGCAACACATTTCGATACCGATTATTGCCGATATCCATTTCGACTATCGTCTGGCAATTGCTTCGGCGAAGTCCGGCGCCGACGGCCTGCGAATTAACCCGGGAAATATCGGTGGTGAAGAAAAAGTAAAGGCGGTTGTTGATTGCGCAAAGGACATTAACATTCCCATTAGGATCGGGGTTAATTCAGGTTCTCTTGAAAAAGATATCCTAAAGAAATATAATGGAGCAAGCGCGGAGGCCATGGTTGAAAGCGCTATGCGGCATATTGATCTATTAAAATCTTTCGACTTTAACAATATAAAAATATCGATAAAAGCCTCTGACGTCCATCGTACCGTAGAGGCATACCGGCTTCTTTCCTCAAAGACCGATTTGCCTCTTCATGTAGGCGTTACAGAGGCAGGAGGACTCTATTCCGGAGTCGTCAAGTCGTCTCTTGGCATCGGAATGCTTCTCGCAGAAGGAATCGGGGATACGATTCGTGTTTCTTTGACCCGGGACCCGGTGGAAGAGGTCAGGGTTGGATACGAAATCTTAAAGGCGCTGGACATCCGCCGATACGGGCCGGACATTATATCCTGCCCCACTTGTGGTCGCTGCAAAATCGACCTGTTTAAAATTCTCGAACAGGTTGAAAATGCTTTATTGTTAAAGCCGCTGCCCATCAAACTTGCCATTATGGGCTGTGTGGTGAACGGGCCGGGAGAGGCCAAAGAGGCCGATATCGGTGTTGCCGGCGGCGATGGCACAGGAATTCTTTTTAAAAAAGGAAGGGTCATAAAAAAATTTCCTGAAGACAAAATTGTCGAAATTTTGATGGCTGAGATTGATAAATTAGATGAATCGAGGAATTATTAAATGGGAAAACAGGTCAAGACGGCAATAACACCAACGCGAGCTGAAGATTATCCCCAATGGTATCAGGAGGTGGTCAAGGCATCGGATATGGCGGAACGATCACCGGTGAGAGGGTGTATGGTTATAAAGCCATGGGGATACTCTCTCTGGGAAAACATCGTTAGGGAAATGGATAACATGTTTAAAGAAACAGGGGTTAAAAATGCATATTTTCCGCTTTTTATCCCCCTGTCTTTTCTTGAGAAAGAGGCTGAGCACGTAGAAGGATTTGCAAAAGAATGTGCTGTTGTGACCCACCACCGTCTGGAAAAAGGAGTCGACGGCGGGCTTGAACCTGCAGGCGAGCTCAATGAACCCTTGATTGTACGTCCCACTTCTGAAACGATCATTGGAGATTCCTTTTCAAAATGGGTTGGAAGTTATCGAGATCTCCCCATACTTATCAATCAATGGGCAAATGTCGTGAGATGGGAAATGCGAACGCGCCTTTTCTTGCGAACCAGTGAATTTTTGTGGCAAGAAGGCCACACGGCCCATGCAACCAAAGAAGAAGCCATTGAACGGACGAAATTAATGCTCGATGTTTATGCCAGGATGGCTGAAGAATACCTGGCCATGCCGGTAATTAAAGGAAGAAAATCAGCTGCCGAAAGATTTCCCGGAGCGGTCGATACCCTGTCCATGGAAGCGATGATGCAAGACAGAAAGGGTCTTCAGGCCGGCACATCACATTTTTTGGGACAAAATTTTGCAAAGGCTTCCGATATCAAGTTTCAAAACGCCCAGGAGACTGAAGAATATGCGTGGACCACGTCATGGGGCTCATCTACCCGGCTTATCGGCGGACTCATCATGTCCCACGGTGATGATGACGGTATCGTTCTCCCGCCAAAGGTTGCGTCTTCACATGTCGTCTTGATGCCCATCATCCGAAAACCTGGAGACCGAACAAACGTGATGGAATTTGTGGAAAGCTTGAAAAAAGAGCTAAATGACAAAACCTACCATCATCGTCGACTTAGAGTAGAGATTGACAGTCGCGAGATCGGTGGCGCCAGGGGATGGGAATGGATAAAAAAAGGGATACCGGTTCGGGTGGAAATCGGGCCTAGAGATATTGCTGAAAATTCCGTATACGTTGCACGTAGAGACAAAAACCACAAAGATAAAACTTCTATAAAAAGAGACCATTTTGTCGGAGAAATAACCCACATTCTGGATGAAATTCAGGACACATTATTTGAACGTGCCTTGTCTTTTAGAAAAAAGTACACTTTTTCAATTGATGATAAAAATGAATTTTATGATTTTTTCACCCCTGAAAATCAGGAAAAGCCTGAAATACACGGGGGGTTTGCACATTCCCACTGGTGCGGGGAAGATGTTTGCGAGACGAAAATTAAAGACGATCTTGCGGTTACGATTCGATGTATTCCATTTGATAACCCATTAGAGAAAGGTAAGTGTATATGCTGCGGCAGTGCCAGCACCGGTCGAGTCGTCTTTGCTAAGGCATATTGATTTACACCATGATTCGAATTAACGACATCATCGACAAAATTACCGAGTATTACCCGGATGTGGATCTTGATATTATCGATCGTGCATATATCTACTCTGCCAGGGTTCACGATGGGCAGGTTCGCCTTTCCGGTGAGCCCTATTTATCCCATCCCCTTGAAGTGGCCGGCATCCTTGCCGATATGAAGCTAGACGTCGTCAGTGTTGCCGCCGGCCTGTTACACGATGTTGTTGAAGATACACACGCCACCATAGAAGAAATCCATGAGATGTTCGGCAAGGACGTCAGCCATATTGTATCGGGTGTAACCAAACTGAGTGTCCTCCCTTTTAGCAGCGGCTCCCAGGCACGACAGGCTGAAAGCATCAGAAAAATGATTCTGGCAATGGCGGATGATATCCGGGTCATATTTATCAAACTGGCAGATCGACTTCACAATATGAGGACGTTGAAGTTTCATTCGCCGAAAAAAAAGGCAAAAATTGCTAGAGAAACCCTCGATATATACGCTCCGATTGCCGGCCGTCTCGGTATTTACTGGATCAAAAAGGAACTTGAAGACGCATCGTTTATGTATATCCAGCCTGATGAATATTTTAAGATAGAACAGCTCGTAAATAAGGATAAAGAAGAAGGCGAAAAATATATTGAAACAGTTAAAGACCTCATCAAAAAAAAGATGGATGAGCACAACCTTGAATGCGAAGTTCTCGGAAGGTATAAATATTTTTACAGTATTTATAAGAAAATGTTGTCCCAGAATCTTGAATTTGAAGATGTCTACGATATCATCGCGTTTAGAATAATTCTGGATACAGTACCTCATTGCTATGAAGCCCTCGGGGTGATTCATTCTCTATGGAAGCCGGTTGCCAAAAAGTTCAAGGATTATATCGGGGTTCCCAAGCCTAATATGTATCAGTCCCTCCACACAACCGTCATCGGCCCTTTTGGAGAACGTATTGAGATTCAGATTCGAACATGGGACATGGATAAAGTTGCCAAATCAGGTATCGCTGCCCACTGGAGCTACAAGGAAGGTCTTCACCTTG
>JASFGF010000231.1:0-5142 GCA_050123915.1 Desulfobacterales bacterium
TACACTCCAGAAAGACCGTCAATTCATGTTTGACAAAGTCAAAACGCTCAAGTCGGATATAGAAACGAAAGATTCACAAATCGCAGTCCTTGAGGGAAAGACCCGGGAACAGCAAATTGTTAAGGAACGTCTGGCCGCTGAAAAGCGATTCAATCAATTGTTCATAGAAGTCCAAAATCTTTTTAGTTCGGATGAAGCGGAAGTCTACAAAAAAGGGAATTCACTGATCATTCGTTTGAGAGCGATTCAATTTCCTGTGGGAAAAAGCGTTATCATGCCGGACAATTATCCCCTGCTCAGTAAAATCCAGCAGTCTATCCGGATATTTGGTGAACCGGATGTGATCATTGAAGGTCATACGGACAGTACGGGCTCAAATGAAATTAACGAGCATTTATCCCAGCAAAGATCAGAGAGTGTTCGCCAGTATTTGTTGGCAAACAAGACATTGTCCTATGATCGAATCGTTGCGGTGGGTTACGGCTCTTCAAAGCCTTTGGCTTCCAATGCTACACAAGAAGGCCGTGCCGTCAACCGGAGGATCGATGTCATTATTAAACCTCAGGCCCAGTTCGGTGGGAGTTGATATCTTGCATGAAAGTCTATAAAAAAATCATGGTGGCATGTGACCTGTCAAAATATTCGTTTCTGGGCATCAAGCATGCTGCTGAACTGGCTGAGAGCCTGAATGCCGAACTGATCATCGTAAATGTTATTAATCAGAGGGACTATTTGGCTGTGAATGAAGCCATAACCAGAATAGGGGCTATGGAAGACAACATTTCCATTATATCAAATGAAGAATATATCGAGGGTATGAAAGAAAACCGGTCCACAGAAATCAAAGAACTGGTCGAGGCAGCCGGGTGCGACCACCTGGTGGTAAAGATCATGTTTCGTATAGGCGTGCCATTTGAAGAACTGATTGACACCGTAAAAAAAGAAGATGCCGATATGCTGGTGATGGGCACCAAAGGCCGAGGCAACCTTGCCAGTGTTCTCTTGGGTTCAACCGCCGAAAAGATGTTTCGCCATTGCCCGGTGCCGCTTCTGAGTGTCCGACCCCAGAAATCTTAGACCGTCCTTTGACGGTTCGAACGCGCAATGCCATCGTGAGGCTGCTTTGCCTTTACCTATGACCTGAAGCTTGCATGAAAATTGATGGTGTTGGGAATTCTCCGTTCTTTTATTCGATATAATGCATGGTCATGCTCTCGGTATTGTGCGCATAGCCGATATTTCCGTCTCGATCGATACAGATGACACCGCCGTCCGCTTGTAACGAGTTTAACTCTTCGATGCCATATTTGGCGGCATCCATTGCGTTTGTTGCCTTTTTGTGTTTCAGGTAATTTACAACCTGCTTGCCTAAAACCAGAATCAGAATCTTTTCACCATGCCCTGTGCAGGAAACTCCACCGTATTTTGAACAGTAGGTGCCTGCACCGATGATTCCCGAATCCCCGACCCGGCCGGGGACATTCATTTTGAGACCTCCCGTGGAAGTGCCCGCAGCGATGTTGCCATTTTTATCCATGGCGACACAGCCGACCGTTCCAAGGTGATATCTTCCGGCATTAATATATTTATCTACGTGAAATATTTGCTCATAGGTTGTTTTTTGGCGGAATTCATCCATGATTTCCATCCATAAGTTTATCTTGGGTCTGGTTCTGGGATCATACCTTGGAAAACCTTCGGAATGGGCAAATTCAGTGGCCAGCGGTCCGGATAATATCACATGCTGGGTGGTCTCCATAACTCTTCTGGCAGCGGATATGGGATGTTCCACATCTTCGATACCGATGACGGCACCGGCAGACAAATCATCCTTCATGATAGAAGCGTCCATCCTCACCCTTCCATCTAATTGAAGATAACTGCCAACGCCAGCGTTAAGATACGCCGAAGCTTCTAAATTTCGGATGGCAATTTCCACAGCTTCAACCGCATCTTTTTTCAGTAAAACTTCATGGCCTATTTTGCAGGCATTGATGACATCTTTTTCGCGCTCAGGTTCTTTTTTGTTGGATTTGCTTGCGCCGCCATGGACAATTATTTTGGGTTTCATAACTCTTCCTTAACCGCATACTTGATTCGAGTCAATATCTAACCTCTTGAGGACTTCCGAGGTCCGATTTTAACTGTATCGGACATCATAATTATCCACAATGAATTGATTGGGCAAAACCGTTAATATGACTTTTATCAAGTTAATTTAATCTGTATAGGCTTTGATGCGTTTGTCTTTTGCCGGTCGAATAGAATTTGTCTTTCCAGCAGGCAGAGCGTATTGTAGACATATAATTTAAATTCAAACGGTTATATGTTTGGCATAAGGATTTCTTTTTAATTGTTTCCGTATTTCAGCGCATTAACCCAAACATAAGGAGACAGATCCACGAAAAAATTGTTTTCTAAGTTTTTAATCGTTTTTGGTGTGTTGTTGGCTTTATCAGTGTTTCTTTCAGGTCCGAAAATCTTTGAACCCACAACGGAAACCATTGTGGGAGAAGTCAACGAGCAATATCAAATTGTAACCAAAGATGGTACTATCTATGAAATTGCAGATACGGAATTGGGCGAGGAAGTTTTAAAATTTATCGGAGCGGTTTCTGATGAGCAGAAACGAATTGCTTAATCGCATTGCGACATTGCTGGGAGGACGGGCTGCTGAAGAATTGCGTTCAATGATGTTTCCATCGGTGCTCACAACGACCTTTCAAGAGCTACGGATATTGCCCGCAGTATGGTAAAGGAATACGGTATGAGTGAAAAAGTGGGTCAGGTTTATTTCGCACGCGAAAAAAGATCCCGCTTTCTCGATATGGGTTTTGAAGGCGCGGCAGAATACAGCGAAGCCACAGCCGAACTCATCGACGGTGAAGTCAGGGCCATTATCAGTAAACAGTACACTGAAGTTAAGGACATTTTGACTCGTCGTAAAGACGTTCTTGAAAAGGGAGCGAAACTGCTTCTCGAAAAAGAAAAGATCGAAAGCAAAGACTTAAAAGCGTTAATGATCGGATAACATGGAAAAAATTCCTATCATCCCTGTCGCCGATATCGAATTAAATGTTATTCATGAAACCATTATCGCGATAGATGGTCATGGTTATCGATAAATGACAAAAATGATATAAATGACGTATATGCATATGGAAACGATACCCTCCCAACGGTCCAGCGAGCGTTTTTTCCCGGTAAACATGAAAATGAACAATAAGAGGCTTGCCAGAATCACCATGCCGATGTCGATGTTGTTTGCAATGCTGAACGGCAAGGGGTGGATGATAGCGCTTATACCGAGGATAAAAAAGATATTGAAAATATTGGAACCGACCACATTGCCCACCGCAATATCAACATTTTTGCGATAAGCGGCCACGGCCGAAGTGGCCAGTTCAGGCAGGGACGTGCCTATCGCCACTACGGTCAACCCCACCGTAGACTGGCTTAAGCCCAGTTTTAAAGCCATATGGACGGCACCATTGACGATCCACGCTCCGCCGATGATCAAACCGGCCAATCCCACAATCACCAGCCCGACGGATTTGGTGGTTCCATGGGCTTTTGCGGGTGCATGATCATCGATACCTTTTATTTCAAAAGCGATATTGATGGAATAGTATAGAAATATAACAAAAAATGAAAGAAGAATCAGACCGTCCGACCGCAAAAGAACCGAATGGTTCTGCTTGTCGATGAGCTGATCGTTGGCCAGAAACACCAGGACAACGGCTGCCAACAGGCTGAACGGAATTTCTTTCCAAACGGTGCCTTTGGATACGGCCAGCGGATAGATGATCGCGGATATTCCCAGAATCAAAAACACATTGGCGATATTGCTTCCTAAAACGTTGCCGATGGCAATGTCGGTGGTCCCTTTGGCGCCGGCAACGATATTGACGAACAGCTCCGGCGCGGATGTGCCGAAAGCCACCACGGTCAAACCGATCGTCAGATCGGAAATGTTGAACCGCCGGGCGATGGAAGACGCCCCGTCAACGAGGAAATCGGCCCCTTTGATCAGGAAAACAAATCCTATTAAAAGCAGAATATATGGTATCATGAAAAGCTAATTTCCACGTATTCTTTTTAAGGAACAAGCCATAGGGCCACATCTTTGCAATCTTGCAGCACCTTGCGAGAAACGCTGCCCATGGTGTAGTCTTTCACATCGCTGGCTCCCCGGCGTCCCATAACGATCGTACCGCATCCAAACTTGCGGGCCGCATCCAGAATGTCGACGGCGGCGCTGCGTCCTCCGTCGACGATGCGGCTTGAAATTTGTGATTCATCCAGGCCGGCCTTTACCAGCATTTCTTTTGCTTTTTGCATGTAAGGCGCAATTTCACGACCGGCAGCACTTTGCCACATGGATTCCAGTCCCGAAACAGGTTCAACAGCTTCTCTTGAAAAGAATCTCAGCAGGTTGCGTTTAGAATAAAAGAGTGTTAACGGGCAATCGGTACCGGACAGCATGAATGCTGCACGATCCACAGCCCGCAGCGCATTTTCAGAATTATCCATGGCGATGATGACCGGCTTTGAGTGAACCTCCCCCTTGATCATCCATACCGGGCAGATACGGCTGAGTTCCATAACCTTGTTGGCTGTCTCTCCCATGAAAAAAGCTTCGATTCGGCTTCGTCCACGGGTATTGAGAACAATGGCATCCATATTTTTATTTTCCGACCAGCCGCAGATATCACGGGCGATGCCCACCTGTTTGTGAAATTCGAGGGTTTTGATCCGTTCTTCTTTAAAGCCTCTGTCCAGCAGAAATTTTTTACCATCGGAGAGCGTTTTGGCGGCCATCTTTTTGTTTCGGCTTTCCAGTTCCCTGACTTGCCGGGCTGTATTCGGATCTTTTTTGCCCTCTTCAACAAGAATCGGCGGCGCGCCAGGAACGACATGAAACAGGTTCACGATCAGGTTATGCTGAGCGCCGAAAACAAGCAGAAGATAGTTCAACGCTTTTAGTGCGATGGGACTTCCGTCCAACGGTACGACAATAGATTTGGTAATATCATTGCTCATCATTTGCCTCCTTTGGAAAGATGTTAAATCGATGGTTACTTAAAGTTAGTAAAATTTAAGTCGATGGTCAATTCCATTTCACCGGGCTCGGTAGATTTA
>JASFGF010000232.1:0-5122 GCA_050123915.1 Desulfobacterales bacterium
CAGCACCGACAATATGATCTAGCGTTGCCGCATGTTCTTTTTCCGGATCAACTTTATAAAAATCTTTGATTCCGCCGTGGACCCCGTAATAGACAGGCTCGGCAAAACCCTTGATCTCTGCTTTTCTGGTAGGTCCCATTTCTCTCGTGATCGTAATATGTGATGTATGAACGATTTTGCCCATAATTTCCTCCTTGTAAACTTCAGATATAAATTTAAGTCAAATTATCACTCCGCGCAGCTGGTGAATTAGGTTAATGATTTTATATGATATATTTATATTGAGACCATCTTGTCGTATGAGGGTCTCAAGTCGATTCATCAATGAATCGGCATGCCCATGATCGGCCACAGAACGTAAACCGCAAAACCGGTTACTGCGATCAGCAAAATACTGGCGGGTATGCCGTATAGAAAAAATTCAGCAGGTGAAAACTGTCTGGATTCATATGCGATGGCATTTGGAGCGGCACCGACAAGCAACAAAAACGGCATTCCTGACGTGATCAGGGATGCAAAAAGGATGACATCCGGTGCAACACCGATATAAGAAGCAAGTACCAAGGCAACCGGCAGAGAGATCGCAATGGCCGCTACGTTCATTAAAAAATTGGTCATCATCATAACGAAAAATGCAATACCCATAATAAAGAAAAAGCCGCTTGAATTATGGAATATCATCAGCCATTTTATCGCAAGCCACCTGGCCGCACCGGTTTGCCAAAGGCAAAAACCCATGCTCATGGCACCTGCAAAAAGAAGAATGATATTCCATGGTATGTCTTCAAGATCATCGATATCCAGGATGCCTGTTATAAAAAAAAGAATCGTTGATGTTAAGATGATGGCTGTTTTATTAAGAAATATAAACGCCGGAAAAAAGGAACTCAGAGACATTGCCAGAATACAGGCAAAAACGATGACCATGGCGATGATTTCTTTTCTGGAAACCGGTCCCAGGTTTCTATCGAGTTGAACGGCCCTTTCTCTTAATCCTGGAACAGCTCTTTTTTCGGGCTTGAAGAAAATCATAAAAAATATCCACAATACAAAAACCATCAACCACCCGATGGGGAACATATAATAACTTAATTGAAAAAATGTGATATCCCGGCCAATGATGTCATTATAAAAGCCGATGGCAACCGCACCCCGCGCAGCTCCCAATAGCGTTACAATGCTTCCTGCCCCTGCGACATAAGCCATGCCCATAAAAAGCCCCTTGCCAAATTTCGTGGGTCGGTCTTCTTCTCCATAAAGCCCGTAAATAGAAACAAGGAGCGGATATATGGTTGCCGCTACAGCTGTATGGGCCATTATGTGAGTCAAAGCTGCGATCAATACAAAACAGCCGAGATAAATCATGCTGGTTTTTTCGCCGACGATGACCAGCATTTTATAGGCCATCCGTTTGGTGAGACCTGTTTTTGTAAACACCATTCCGATGACGATGGAGGCGAAGATAAACATGACCGATGGATCCATAAAGTCCGTGAACGCCACCCTGGCCGGCCGAATCAGAAAATAGACCTGAAGGACACCGATGGCAAGGCTGGTGACGCCGACAGGTACAACTTCCATAACCCACCAGATTGTGGCAAACACAGATATCGCCAGAGCGCCTTTTCCCTCTCTGCTCAGCACAAAATGTTTTCCAGCCGGATCGACGGCGTCTGACCACGGCGGTGTATAATACACCAGAGCAAAGAGAGATATACCGGCAATAAGGAAAATAAATTGTTTTAGGTTAACATGACCGTTACCAATCTTAAATTCAAAATCTCCTGCCATAGGTTATTCCAAAACTTCCACTCTCATAACGCATTAAGAAGATTTGTGACTGACAGCTAGAGCTCACAAACGGCAAGTGTTTGTACAACCTCTTTGAACATATCTGTTTGTCTTAAAATCCCCACAATTTTTTTGCCCCGGGTTACCAGTAAAGACTGGTGATGTTCCAAGGCCAACTGATGTATGGCTTCACTCAGGGAAGCGCCTTCCGGAACATACTCTCCTTCGGCCGGCGCGCAGACCAGTATCTTGACTTTAAGCCGGCCCGCACTTCTACAGATATCAATTAAAGGTTTGTCCCAAAATCCGCATTGACTCAGCATGGGTTTTAAATACTGAGAACTGACACCAAACCTGGATAGGGTTTTGGAATCATAGATCTGTTGTCCTTTGGGTTCCAATGCTCTTAGGATATCCAGCTGGCTAATTTTGCCGACAATTTCTCCATTTTCATCAGATATAAGAAGGATTTTATGAGGATATATTCCCTGTTCATAGGCTTTTTGAGCTTTCTCAAGGGCAAGGGCCGCCTCATACAAATTGGATTCAATTGAAATGGTCTCATAATCTGAAATGGGAATCATTAAATCTTTTACAAGTTTATTTTTCATGTTACGTCTTTCCCGGTAGATTTATTCATGCTTTTTTAGAAAACGGACCATAGATTCTTTAATTCGTTGACCGACCTCGGACGATAGTTGAATTGAAAGGTCCGAGTCTTCGCTGCTTTCGGAATATAGGCGGGCTGTTTTACGTAAAAAGAGCAACTGTTCTTTGTATCGGGAACAGAATTTACACATCATCAGATGTATCCTCATTCCCATTCGCTGGTACAAAGGCAGGTTACGGTCAAGAGATTCTGACAGCAACTGTGTCACTTTTTTACAATTAAACATCCAGGGCTTCATATCGATTCTCTAACATTTACATTGGCGAACCAGTTGATTTCAAGGCATCGTCTTAAATACATGCGGGCCCTGTGAAGCAACACCCAACAATTGGTCGTTGAAACATCCAAAATCTTACAAATTTCTTTTGTATTCTCACCAACGATTTCTCTGAGAATAAACGCACTGGCCTGCCGCCCGGGAAGCCCCGTTAAACACTTGTGGATAACCTTGATAAACTCCTTTTGATCGTAAAGCTTCTGTGGATCGGCGTTCCAATTTGCCGGTTTGATTTTCCAGTGTCCATTCTGGTCGAAAAGGTCTTCTAATTTATTAATATTGGATTCGATGTCATTCATCTGTTGTTCTTTTGCCTGTTTTCGAAAGTGATCAATGATTTTGTTTTTAAGGATACCGGTAAGCCAGGTTTTTATGGATGAACGGTATTGAAAATTTTTAAAAGAACCAAGGGCGGCAAGAAAAGTTTCCTGGACAAGGTCTTCTGCAACGGTGGTCTCATAAACCCTATAAAGTGCGAATCTGTAAAGATAATCACCATACAGATCAACCCATTTTTCGGGATTTTCAATGGGGTTATTTAAAATGGATCGTTGCTTGTTCACTATTTAACCAAAAAGTGGTGATGTTAAAAACAATTCGCAGAAACTAGAGTCAAGAATCAAAAGATATAAATATTAATGAAGGTTATACATTCAAATCATAAAATCGAATTTAAATTCGGCAAGAAACGTCAAAAATATGAATTGATACTCGATCTGTACCTATCTGTGAACTGTTTCAGTATTTTAAGCCTAAATTTTAATGCGTTGATTGTCACCAAGAATTTAGGTCCAGTATGGATTGATGAGGTCTTCAAAAATGGTTATTGCAGCTTCCGCCCCATGACCTGCGGCCGTTACAATTTGTTTGTATCCGCCGGATACATCTCCAGCCGTATATACCCCGGGAACGTTTGTACGATAGTTGTCATGTTTAATGAACCCTTCTTCGGTGAGCTCAATCCCAATTTGCGTTGCTATGGCTACGGCGGGATCATAGCCGATGGCAATAAAAACGGCACTTACGGACAAGGTTGAGAAGTTTTTGGTTTTATTGTTGTAGATCAGCACTTCTTCTACCCTGTGTTTTCCCCTGATTTCCTTGACTTCGGAGTCAAATATGATTGGAATATTGTTTTGCACAAGATTCGTCACCAGAAAGTCTTGTGCCCTTAATTTGTCCCTGCGATGAATTAGGGTTACATCGATACCGATATGATGCAAATGAAGGGTTTCCGTTGCTGCGCTATTGCCGCCGCCTACGACGATTGCTTTGCGCCCTTTAAAAAGTGGCCCGTCACAGGTACTACAGTAGCTGACGCCGTGTCCTGAGAGGCGCTGTTCGCCGGGAATGCCAAGGTTCCTGTGAGTGGCCCCTGTGGCCATCAGAATGGTTTTGGTTAGAAATTTTCGCCGGGTGGTCTGAACGGTTATAGGGCTTCCGGGAGTAATGCCGATAACCTCTTCTCCAGGGAATATCTGGACGTATTCCAGAGCATGCGTTACCATAATATCCACGAGTGTCTTCCCCCCGATCTGTTTAAGACCCGGATAATTTTCGACGATCGGTGTGGTTGCAACCTGACCTCCAAGAACCCCTTTTTCCACGACAACCGTCTTTAGGCCGCTTCGTTCTGCATATATTCCCGCAGTCAGTCCGGCCGGGCCACCCCCTATAATCACAAGATCCGTTTCAACCTCCTCTGCATCATTTTCAGGTATGAATACGGTCTGCTGTTCCATTCTGTCCAGAGACAACATAAACAGCTCTTCAGTCTGAGCGCCCTGGGCAATCAGAATATCATTTGAGAATGTTTGTGGAACAGAGTGGGCCGAATACTGGTCGGCAAGCTGCGGGTTGGCTTGGATATCAATGATTTCAAGTGAAAACAGCTCTGGTTTTTCCACGGCTGCTTTCAGAGCATTCAGTGCTTGTTGGGGGCAATACGGGCAACTGGCGCTGATAAACACCTTGATGTTTCTCGGGGTGTCTATTCGTTTTATGACTTGGAGTGATTGTTCGTTGAGATGACTCTTTTGAAGCCCTATGAGGATGAGGGCCTCCAGAAAAATACGTCCCTCTTCACCGAGGGGTGCTCCCAGCCAACGGATATTATATCGGTCCGGATCGAAAACCAGAGTTGGCGAATATTCGATGTTATATTTTTTTGCGGATTCATGATTCAAGTTATATTCGCGCAATATAATTTTGTCGGTGAGCTGCCGAAAAAACCGAACGGCCTGCCTGGCAACATCAGTGAATACATCATTTTGGCCGGGCTGAGCGTACAAATAAATATGAATTTCTGTTTTAATAGCGCCTAAAATTCTTTCGATTTCTTTTTGGGCTTCCAGTGCCCGAATCTCTTCCTGTTGAGCCATCGT
>JASFGF010000233.1:0-5101 GCA_050123915.1 Desulfobacterales bacterium
CCGACCAGACAAATGGAGGGGTCTTGCAAAAAGTCGTCTCTGACCCTCCATGTATATGCACATTTGGAACAGATTTTGAAAGGATTCATTGTCAGATTCTCTTTAATATCCCAATTTTGATGAACTCGTAACAATTTAATATTTCAAGTTAAATCGTCAAAAGCTTCCCCCAAGTTCTTCTTTGAATCAAGAATCGAGGATTTGATCCAATTCCTTTTTAATCTGATGAACGGTTCTGGAGAATTCTTTTTTAAATTGTTCGTTCTCCGTGTTTGAAAACTTCCCGAAATTTACAATTTCAAATTCCCTCATCAGATTCAGTAGTTCAAGAATTGCCCTTTCGGCAAGTTTATTGGATTGATCAACCCTGTCGTCTTTGTTTTCGATATTTTGGATCGGCGAGACAGCATCTCTAATTGGATCGTCAGGATCGCTGAAGCGTTTCAGCAAAATTTCATAAATTAGCGTAAAAACAGCATCGACTCTGTTGCTTTTTATCAATGTTGGGCTGTGTAAAAAAGAGAATTCTTCCCGGACTAAAACAGAGCCTTTTTCAAGATTCATTGTCTTTTCAAACCAGTTGATGGTATATCTTTTGTAATCATCCCGATGCCATGGACCCTTTTCCCAAACATGCGCCCTTATGACCTTCGTCAGGTCGGCAATACAGGCCTGGGAGGTATCATAATTATAGGTTCCGATTAACGCTCCGGACTGGAAAATGTCTACCCCGGGGTTTTTGGCGTGTTCTGATATTTCAGCGCACAAAATTCTTAGATCTTTGCCGGGTCTGGCTATCAGAATTTTATAAGATGGCTTTCCCTTGTCGATTCGCTGTAGTTCGTCTGCGGATTCAGGCGGCGTGATCGATCCGGCAATAGATGGCGGTAAAAAAGCGGCATGAAGGTTGGGACTTAGATCAACGGCCTCCAGGGCGGCCGTGAAAACAGGAACGTCGTCGTCGTCCAGAGGATGAACAGTCATCAATTTGCCGGGTTCCATATGGGGTAAAAATACATTCAGTACTTCCTCGAGTCCTCCTTGCCAGTGGGCACTTCTGGGGTCTTTTTTTTCTTCGATCCATTGTTTGATTTTATCGGGTATCCGCTCCATTAAGCACTCCTTTTTTCTAAAGGGAATCTCGTTTTATCCCACAAAAAAGACCTTTTTGCCAAGCCGGGTGACATCAAATAAAAAGCATTTGTCACTCTTTTAACATAAAAAAATCTTGCGCTTCTTTGATATCTCTAGCAGGCCCAACAAAAACCACATGGTCGCCCACCTTGATCTTGGTTTCCCCGCGAGGTACCACGAACTCCTTACCCCGTACGACCGCAGCGACAACACAATTTTTAGGGATGTCGATATCTCGAATGAGTTTTCCTGCCACTTTGGCTTTCTCCGGCACGATCATGCCGACGAGACTGGCCACTCCGCTTGAAATTTCAAAAAGTTCGGCAACGCCGGGTCTGTCGAGATAGTTTTCCACCATCGCGGCCGTTGCCCATGGCGCACTGATCGCCACCACACCGTTCTCCTCGAGTAACGGCAAATAGTCGGGGTCCTGAACAATGGCAATGACCTGTTGAATTCCAAGGCGTTTGGCCTGAAGCGCTACAATGACATTGCGGCCGTCATCTTCCGAGGAAGCAATGGCAACATCGATGTTTTCCAGTCCCACCTGTTCGATAAGCTCCTTCTTGGTGCCGTCCCCCTGGTAGATCGGCGCGTTGAACAGTTGCTCGAGTTCTTTGCAAAGGGCCTCGTCCTCTTCAATAAAGGTAATTTGATGTTCTGAAGAGCGAAACAACAACCAATACTCATCTCTGGCCAAAAGCCGTTTAGCGATATTCTGGCCCTGTCGTCCGCCGTTGATAATAAGAACACGCATTTTTCTTCTCCTTCTTAAAAGAATCCGCATCTTTACCCAGGCAAAAACCTCGGGCAGTTTATTAAGATGGGCTCGATTGGCCGGACGGATAAGGTATACACCGGCACCCGCAACGGTCAATATACCGCCCAGAATGAAGCTCCTTAACTCCAACGCAGGCACAAACAGCCAGCAGGACAGCATGCCGCAAATCGGTATCCACGGGAAAAGAATTACTTTGAAAGGACGACGCAGATTGGGCATTTTTTTATGGAGCGCAATAACGCTGAAGCATACAATCCCCTGCCCCATCAAGTAACCGAAATCGCTGACCGAGGCGACAAGCTTCACAATACCCGAAGAACCGAATGCAATGACAATGACGCTGCAAATCAAAAGTGCCACGTGCGGCGTCCGAAATCGTTTGTGTAGTTTGGCTATAAACAGAGGGAAGTGTCCGTCTCGACCCAGTGCGTACAAAATCCGGGCACTTGCGCCCAAAGTGACGCTAAAGGCCGAAAGACTTGCCATGATGGTGGCCGTAATACCGGCCCACCTCCCCCAGACACCGAACAATCGATCGGCGGTATATATAAACGGAACATCGCTCTCGGCAAGGTCTGCATAGTTAACGCTCCCCATCATCGTAAAAATGACAAACATATAAATGGCGATACCGACCCCCATGGTAATCATAATGGCCCGGGGGATCGTTTTACCCGGAGCAATGATTTCCTCGGCCGCCACAGTGATCAAATCGAATCCGACGTAGGAAATATATATCAACGCCATCCCGGGTATAAAGGGTGAGTATCCCATGGGTGCCATGGGAGATAGATTCTCCGGTTTTATTTGAAAGGCTCCGAATGCGGCAACTCCGATGAGGATGGCCAGTTCTACAAGGTTCATAATGGTAATCACCTTGAGTGCCTCGGACATTCCCCAGAAGTTAATACCGGCAAACACAACCGTAGTTATGCAAACCAGCAATACAAGACTGACTGTCGGCAAGAAATAGGCCCGGATAGTGAGCGCAAAAATAAGCGCATACATGGCACAGGCAACGGTGTTTCCAATCCAGAAAAACCAGCCGGTAAGAAATGCCAGCGGCTTTGGAAGGGTGCGGCTGGTAAAGGAATATCCACCGCCGGCCAGGGGAATGGCGGCACCCAGTTCACTGTAATTGAGCGCCGTAAAAAGGGTCAAGAGTCCCATTGCCAAATAAGCAAAGATCCCAAGCGGTCCGACCATATGGGCCAGTTCGCCCGGCAAAGCAAATACGCCGGGTCCCATCATGGCGCCGATGCCGATCATGACGGCCATAAACAAACCGATGTTGCGCTTGAAAGTAACTTGGTCGGACATAGGACTGCCCTTTTCGTTCTTTGCCTGAACCCTATATTTCTTTCTTGTCAGTTCGACTAGTCCCGTCGTCTTGTCGGGTCGAAGCTCTTAGAGCGCAGCCTGAAGCTCGAAGAGCGAAGTCGGAAGCTTACTGTGAAGGCTGATACTCAAGGATTTGTTTAGACGCCGATTAACATGATCGTGACAGTTTTCGAAGCGTTTTTATATACAAGCGCTGTGTTCGATAGCATCTTCCGGACAAACCTCAACACACGTGCAGCATTCGACACAATCGTTGATGTTAACCGGAACGGCCTTGCCATTTTCAATTTCGTAAACCTCGGCCGGACATGAATCTGCGCAGTTGCCATGCCCTTTACATTTGTCGTAATCCACTTTAATGGTGACCGC
The DNA here is from genome assembly GCA_050123915.1 of Desulfobacterales bacterium. GTDB lineage: Bacteria > Desulfobacterota > Desulfobacteria > Desulfobacterales > UBA11574 > UBA11574. Next base: position 3,626 of record JASFGF010000233.1, read on the forward strand.
ATCGCTTCGCCATGTTTTTATCCCCATGTTGCAAGCCTCCTTAAATAATAGCGTTGGGCAACCGCCAGTCAAACCTTGACGCTGCTTATTCTTTTACTTTACCGATGTTAAGAACGATTTTACACCGCGAACCCCTTCAACACTTTTTGCGTGTGCAATGGCTTTGTTTATTTCCTTTTTTGACCCGACCAAACCATACAGAACCACCCGGCACTGAATCGACTTTATATCGATATTCGTTGACCATATTTCTTTGTCTCCAACAAGCCTGGCTTTTACCTTCCCTACTATTTCCAGGTTTTCATCGGTTCCTTGATTTTCTCATTTGTTTGTTTGTGGAGACAGCCTACAGTCTGCCCTTGGTTCGTCTTTCTTTGTAAACGAGTTCCAATTTCTCAATGATAGCATCGGTAACAAATTCCTGAATCGTCATATCCTGATCCGCACAAACAGTGTTCACTCTACTAATTAACTCTTCTTGTAGCATGATGTTTATCGGTTTCGTTTTGGCTATCTCGGATTTTGGTTTCTTTTCCATGATGCTCCCTTTTCGTATAAAGATTGCGTGCAATCATAGTTAGAAGCTATCTCAAAATAAAGATTTTGGTTCAAGATCCCCCGCTAAAACCCGGCGGGACAAAAAGGCGGAGCCGAGTTTTAACCCGCCCCGCCTGTTGACGGGATCTTCGCCACGCATACTCAAGTATGTCGAGGACTTAAAACAAGGCTTCAACGCCGAGGCTTGCCCGCCTCACCGCCAGCGGCATCTTCGACTGGCGGGTTGGGCCAAAAGATTATTTTGAGATAGATTCTAGATCAAATTTGTTTTAGCACATTCTAAACTTTAGAGCCGCTTAGTGTCCATCCATGAATCCATGACGAACACAATGGGTGTCCAATTCAGAAATGAGCAATTTTTGTTCTGATCAAGGCCGCGGCCTCCGGCTCGTAAAGCCTACGCCTCGGAAAAAGAACGACGAGCAGTACAAAAAGGGCCATTTAAGGGTGGGCACTACTTAGCATTTTTACACGTGGACCACCCTTTCTCCAGACCCAACAAGTATCAATGAGATAGTGATCGATCATTTCAGGCGGCACATCACCGGAGCCTGGCTTTCTGGCATTATATGTCCAGTATCCCTGCATTACGGTCGGCACTATCGCATGTAGAAGGGTCGTCAGATGTAAACATCTTTTGCTTTCACGCAAAATCTTTTTTACGTTAGATGTAAACCCCGGTTCTATTTTCAACCCTTTTATGGAATCAAGGCTGTCGGATGTTTCATTGCACCATTCGTAAGGGATGGTTGGCATTTTTACATTTATATCTTTAATAATAAAAGATGAACTCTCGATGAGTATTTGTATCATCATATGATGTGGTGAATGGGGTTGTTTTTCTTTTCCTGAAACATAGATGGGTATCAGAAGATCATCTTTCAGTATACCTTCCACGACAATGTGTTCTTCATCATA
>JASFGF010000234.1:0-5092 GCA_050123915.1 Desulfobacterales bacterium
GGATTTTGACTTATTTTCTAAAATATCATCCCGGAGCAGGGATTGTCAAGAAAAAAGTGCTACATAGTGGTAATTTTGTGGTTGAATACATACGGGCTCACAGTCATGTTCCCATAAATATTTTATTTAACCGTTGCAGTTCAGATTCGGCATCGTCCACCATTTCGTCGATGATCCCTTGAATCGGTTTGATTTTGTCAACCAGACCCACCGACTGACCGGCCATGAGAGATCCTCTTTGAACATTTCCGTCGATGACCGCATCACGCAAAGCGCCCACCCAGAAATTTTCTACTTCATATTGTGCCTGCTGCTGATCAATGAGCTTATTTTCAAGTTTATTCATGAGGTCAATCTGAAGTTTTGAAAATTCTATGCTGCCTTTATTTTTCAAAGCCCTGACAGGGATGACAGGCAGCCGGCTGTCAAACTGAGGTGTTGCAACCGCATCCCGGGCGTTTGCTTTTTTGAATACCGCTTTAAATTTAGAATGCGCCTTGCATTCTTCAGACATGACAAAACGGGTTCCCATCTGGATTCCCGCTGCACCCATCATCAAGAGATGGGCCATCATGCGACCGGTGGCAATACCGCCGGCCACAAAAACCGGAGTGTTGTCGATTTCAAAGAGGATTTGCTGGAGAAGGACCGACAGGGAAACCGGGCCAATATGGCCTCCGGCCTCCGCCCCTTCAATCATGAGGGCATCGGCTCCTATTTTGATCAGCCTGTGTGCAAGGGGAGCGGTTGGGGCAAAACAGATCACCTTGGCTCCGGTATCTTTGACCTGTTGTATCTCCGTATCTTTGGGGATAGAACCAGCAAACATCACCAGTTTACACTTCATGTCGCAAACCAGCTGCAACTGATCTTTGTAAACCGGTGCAATGGTAATCAGGTTGACACCGAACGGGGCATCCGTATATTCACGGGTTGCAATGATTTCCTTTTCGAGAACGTCCACCGGCGCATTGCCGCCGGCCAGCAGACCGAATCCTCCTGCATTGCCAAGAGCACCGATGAGTTTGTAATCACTGACCCAGGTCATGGCACCGCACATGATGGGAAACTTGCATCCTAAAAAGTCTTGCCCCGCTTTGATAAATTTGTCCAGCAACATAGCGATAAACCCATAAAGCCTTCATTCAAACTTCATCGAAACGACAATTTCACATTGCATTTCGTGACACAGAGTGGTATTTTTTGTCAAGAAAAATATAATCAAACGTCTCGGAAATTTTACAAATTGTTGAAACCAAAAGTTTTTTGATGGCGGTTGATTCATCTTGTCGGTATAAAAGATAGGAATATTCATGTTCTCTTCATTCAGCTTAACCAAACTGAATCAATGTAAACGCAGTGAAGGAGACCCAATGCTTGCAGACAGTATTAAACGAATCAATACGATTTTGTATTGTCGTAACTGGCAAACCACGGTTGAGTTTTACCGAGATGTGTTGAAACTTAGGGTCAATTACGAAACAGAATGGTTGGTGGAATTTCGATTGGTTGACAACACTTATTTAAGTATCGCCAATGCTGCCGACACATCCATTCAAAGCTCAAATGGCGATGGAATTACGCTCTCTTTTCAAGTTGAAACCGTTGATATCGCTCATTGCCAGTTGCGTGATATCGGCATAAAGGTCGGTCCAATCAAACCCATATGGGGCGTGCGGGCTTTTTACATCTTTGATCCTGAGGGGCATCGCATGGAGTTGTGGTCTTAACTAAAGTTTCGCACCTTTAATCTTTAAGATCTATAGAAGCGAAGCCGGCCCTGAAATTATGTTTAAGGCAAAACCATTCCTGAAGCTCAAGCGTTTCACTTTTTTCAGGTTGACACAGCCACATTGTAGCATTACTTACTGATAAGAACTCAAAGGAGGGAACATAAAATGGCAATAGAAACCTTTTCTATACCCAATATTTCCTGTGGCCATTGTGTGATGTCGATCAAAAATGAGTTGAATGAGCTGGACGGCATCAAAACCGTGGAAGGTGATCCTGAAAACAAAAGCATAACGGTTGAATTTGAATCTCCTGCCACACTGGAACAAATCAAAGAAACACTCAAAGAGATTAATTATCCGGCAGCTTAAGCTGGATTTGCGAGTATAGACAGAGGAATCTTGTATGGCTTTAGACTCTGTTGATCTATTAAAAAATCGACCGGTTCAAGACCAAGGATCGCCATTGACGGATAAAAGCTGCTGACCTCAGCAACAAAAGGCTCAGTTGAGCCGTCCGAATATGAATCAACCGTTTATCATTGGTTCGGTTCAAACACCGACAGGCGACGTACCCAAGATTTCTTCAGACTTGAACTGGCCGGATCATTGGGGAAGCATTAAGGCCCGCTGGGGTGTGGGCCGAATGAACTATACCGTAGATCCAGGTCTTTATGCTTTTGGAGAACCGAATGAACGATCGCCTGTTCTGGTTACCGCCAATTACAAAATGAGTTTTGATCGGTTGCGTGAAGCGCTTTCCAATCGTCATGCATGGATGTTGGTTCTGGACACCAATGGCATCAATGTCTGGTGTGCGGCCGGGAAAGGGACATTTGGGACGGATGAACTGGTTCGGCGTATCGAATTTAGCCAATTGAACCGTGTGGTATCCCATGCGGAGTTGATTCTACCTCAACTGGCGGGCCCCGGTGTTGCCGCCCACAAGGTAAAAAAACGAACCGGGTTCGACGTGTTATACGGTCCTATTCAGGCCACCGATTTGCCGGCTTTTCTGGATGCCGGTATGAAAGCAACCCCCAACATGCGGCGAAAGACATTTACCATGTACGAAAGGGTGGTTTTAATACCTGTTGAGCTGGTAAGCGCTTTAAAATGGACATTACTGATTTTGCCGGCCTTTTTCTTATTGGGAGGGCTGGGCGCGCCAGCCGGATTTTGGCAGGGCGTATTGAACGATGGATTCTTTGCCGTGCTCAATCTGCTGGGTGCGTTGTTGGCCGGGGCCGTTTTAACACCCATTCTTTTGCCGTGGCTTCCAGGTCGAGCCTTTTCTCAGAAAGGTTTGATCATGGGCCTGATAACGACACTGTTTATCACTCTTTTCGGAGCGTTTTATCTTAACATTCGACAAGATTATATGAATATCCTGGCCTGGTTCTTTTTGGCTCCGGCGTTGTCGGCCTATCTTGCCATGAATTTCACCGGTGCTTCGACCTATACGTCTCTTTCCGGTGTCAGAAAAGAGATGCGATGGGCTGTCCCCCTTGAAATTGTTGGTGGAGCGGCTGGATTGATTCTCTGGGTGGGATCGCGATTTATCTAACCCTGATTGATCGTAAACAAAATGAGATATGAGGCATCCTCGACCTTCGCTCAATTAGGATTTTTTAAGGGTCGATGGAAAATGGAAAAGATGATCTATTTGAAAGATGTCGTAACGCTTCAGTTAAACGAGAAAAATTGCTCGGGTTGCGGGATGTGCGTTCTGGTATGCCCTCACGCGGTTCTGAGCATGAACAAAAGGAAAGTTCAAATTGAACACAGGGATGCCTGCATGGAGTGCGGGGCTTGCGCGATGAATTGTCCCACGAAAGCGCTCACGGTTAAGGCCGGTGTTGGCTGTGCCGCGGCTGTTATCAATTCAGCGCTGGGTAGACAAGGATCCTGTTGCTGTGTCATAGAGACCAAGAACGAATCTGGCAAAGACCCAAGTAAAAGTTGCTGTTAAGCTTATCACCGCAATGTATTTCTTTTGTCTTAAAATTCATCAACTCGTGAGTGACTTCCTTAGTTTTCAACCTGACATGTTATTATAACCACTATGAAGTGTATGATTTTGCAGCACCATGTTGCAAAAAACAACAAAAACAACTCTTGACAATTTTAATTTTAGAAATTAAAAGATTTTCTTTGGCAAATGAGGTTCAATTAAAATGCCTCAACAGGCATTTTTTTTTGCGCTAAAATAACCGGCTTTTTAGGATCGTGAAAATGACGGAAACCGCCCTTTTAGACTACATGTACATCTTTCTTTTCCTTGTTGTAGGTTTTATCGGAGGATTTGCACCGTTCATCGTCAACTGGGTTCTTCGCCCCAAAAGAATACATCAAAAAAAATCGCTGGATACATACGAATGCGGGATGGATATCTACGGTAAAGCCTGGGATTATCGTTATGGAGTTGCCTATTATCTTTACGCACTCATTTTTCTCGCATTTGATGTCGACATCCTTTATTTGTTCCCGGTTGCAACGGCTTTTGACAAGGTATCCGGCATTCGTGGAATTGTGGAGTTTTTCATTTTTTTGGGAATTCTGATTCTGGCCATTGTTTATGCCTGGGTTAAAGGAGTCTTTACGTGGGAGAGGAAAATAAACGTTCGCAGATAACACCCGACTTAGATGCATATGCCGCACATTTAAAGTCTGAATCCTGCCGACCGGTTATCGAACAAGGCAGAGAATATGGCGAAGGGCCTCTGTTGCGCATGAAGTTGGCCGACACCATTATGAAGCTGTGTCAGGCAAATTCACTGTGGCCCATGACGTTCGGTATTGCTTGCTGCGCAATAGAGATGATGGGAACCGGCATGGCCCGATTCGACATCTCCAGATATGGATCTGAAGTTTTCAGACCGTCTCCCAGACAATCGGATCTCATGATCGTGGCCGGAACGGTGAACAAAAAACTTGCTCCGGTCCTTTTGACGCTTTACGAACAAATGCCGTCTCCCAAGTGGGTCATTGCCCTGGGCAACTGCGCCATCTCAGGAGGACCCTTCAAAGTCAAGGAAAATTATAATATCATCGAGGGCGCCGACAAACTGATCCCCGTGGATGTCTATGTCCCCGGTTGTCCCCCCCGTCCGGAAGGTCTTATCGAAGGGATTCTTAAAGTTCAGGAAAAGATTACCGGTATTCGTCATCCGATTCCCCAGAATCGTCATCCCAAATCCCCTTTAAAAAAGGTAAAAGGATTGAGGGTGAAGTAATGGCTAAGAAACCTAAAGATTATAAAGAAGATTTTCTGCATCAAGGATTTGATGCCACCGAGACGGACTACAACCAGCGGGGATATCATCTGGAAGTTGTGCTGAATGTGAATCAGGTTCGAAAGT
>JASFGF010000235.1:0-5065 GCA_050123915.1 Desulfobacterales bacterium
ATTTAAAAAATCGGTAAAGTGGTGGTATGTCACCATTTTTTCATCCATATAGAAAGATGCGATTTGAACGGTTTGCCCTGCATCCTTTGTGTCTTTGCTTTGGATCATAAATTTTCCACCGGGAATTAGATGCAAGGTGATGCCGTCTTTGCCCAGGATAAAGGGTTCAGGGGTTTTGGGTGTTGCAGTCTCCATCGTTAAAGACTCGTTAGAACCGGGTGACGGCAACTTTATCTGGATTGTTTCCGGTTTCTTCAAAGGCACTTTTTTCCCTCCGGGTTCACCCAACAGGTGCCAAAAACCCATGGCTGCCACGGACAAAACGGCAATGACAATACCTGTCCAGATAAACCAGGGCTGATATAACAAGGGGAGGGGTTTTGGAGTTGTCGGCGTGTCCGGAATGCTTTCGGTTTTCAGGATATTTAATGCCTCCATAAGGACAATTCGAAGATCACCCACTGATCTAAATCGATCTTCCTTCTTATCGGCCGTAGCGTCTTGAATGATTTTGTCCAGTTTTTTTAAAAAAGGTGTATCCGGGTTTTCCAGCCGGGCACCTTTAAAGGGAAGGACTTTTGAGGAGATTTGGCCGTCAACAGCCTCATAAAGGATCTTGCCCAGAGAATAAATATCACTTTGTCGATCCGCATTTTTAAAATCAAAAAAATGCTCCGGTGACATATATGCCGGGGTCCCTTTGACATCTAAAGATTGGGTTACAGGCTTCATGCAGATAGAACAGGCCAGTCCGAAGTCGGCGATTTTGGGGGTTGTGCCGTCCATGAGAACGTTTTCAGGCTTCAAATCACGGTGGGATATGTCCTTGGCATGAATGGCTTCAATACCCTCGAGCATTGGCAGAAAATAATCGGAAAGCCATGCTGCAATTAAATCCTGTTCAGGATAGAACCCTTCTTCAGACATGGTGAAGCGAAGCGTGGCTCCTGAAATATATTCCATAACAATATATTCCACAGGAACATCATGGTGTCCTTTAGGGATTACCGCTGAGCCGTAGTCGAAAATTTGCAGAACATTGTGATGGCGAACCCGTGCCATGGCCTGAACTTCGCGGCGGAATCTGTGTATGGCAGTTTCGATCTCTTCCGGATCGTCTTCCAAAGAAGCGAGCATTTCCTTCGAGATGACCTTAATCGCTACATCCCTTTTAAGGGTCAGCTGGTGTGCACGATAAACCTCGCCCATGGCGCCTTTGCCGACAAATTCAATGATTACCCATTTGTCGTTGAGGACATGCCCGATTTTGAAAATCCGGGTGGATTCTAAGGTGATGTTATCCATGATAATATCTATTAAAATTCAACATATTGAGAGTCAATTTCATTTGACAATTTATACCCACATTGTTACATATTATAAAGCGCCGTCAAGAAAAAATCTTTCGTCTCGATAATTGCGATCTGCGCTGTTCTTTCCATAACGTCCTGGACAAGGATTCAGAGATTTTATCTTGCATTCTAATCGAAATATAGATTGTTAACTCTGATCAAATATATCAAAAGCAAAATTGATACCAAATCCTCATTGCAACAGATCAATTTAATATTTTGTCGTTACGGCAAGATGTTATTCCGATAATTTATTTTTGGGCCGCATGTATATCGAATGGCTTTCAGATAGATATGCCTACTTTTTCCACACATGGATATTTTGTATTCGATTAACCCTCATTTTTTTTGTTGAGTGGATATTTTGTATCCAGATTTTTTTGAAAAAACGCAAAGTACCTGCTTCTATAAATCCAAAGAGAATAAAAAATTATATGAAATATTGACAAGTTGTCTGTCTGCCGGTTTCCTGTGGCACGATAATTGCCACAATGTGGCATTGAAATGCAGGTTAAAGATAAAGGCTATTTTTTTAGGCGTGAAGCCAGTTATCTTCATCAAGGAGAAATATCATGCAAACGACGAATGATAACTTTAATACCACAAAGATCTTTTTCCGGGGAATCGTTACAACATTACTCGTGTATGTTGCTCTTGGAAGCGCCGATGTTCGCGGAGGAGATATACTCAGGATAGGTTTTTTGCAGGAACCCAAGACGCTGAACATATGGATGGCAAGTGACCGGTGGTCCCACAAGGTTTTGGGCCAGGTCTATCAACCGCTGTATATTCGGGAGCCTAAAGATTTAAAACTCGTCCCTTGGCTGGCAGAAGATCATCCTGTCTACGATCCTGTCATGCTCTCCTATACCATAAAACTCAGACCGGCTAAATGGTCGGACGGCTCCGAATTGACATCAGAGGATGTGGCCTTCACCGGAAAATTTATCAAAGAGTTTAAGATTCCTCTTTATTATTCGAATTGGAGGTTTATAAAAAAAATTGAAACGCCGGACAAGCATACCGTCAGATTTTATTTAAATGAGCCTAAAGCCATCTTTCTGACCAGAACGCTTACCACTCCTGTTGCTCAAAAGAGAGAGTGGCTCCAAGTAGCCGCATATGCACGAAATACAGAAAACCCTCTACACCACGTGCTGGCTTATTCTGTGAAAAGACCCATTAGCAGCGGTCCTTTTTTTTTGAAAGAATGGAAAGCGGGGGACTCTCTTTTTCTTGAGAGAAATACGTACTTTTTCGGAAAAGGCCGAACCATCGGGGGCCAGATTCTGGGGCCTCATATCGACGGCATCTTATTTAAGATTTTCCGTAACTCTAAGACCGCTGTTTCGGCCCTTAAAAAAGGCGAGATTGATATGTTTTGGTGGAGCATACCGCCGGAGCATCTTAAGGAACTGCTGGAGAATCAAAATATAGAATTCTATCTCAATGAAAGAAGTTCTCTGCACTTTATAGGGTTCAATGTCAGAAAAAGACCTTTCAGTGATATCAACTTCAGGCGTGCCGTCGCTACGTTGATAGACAGAGATTATATCATTACAAAGCTTATCAATTACAATGCCGTCAAAATGTACTCCATTGTGCCTCCTGGAAATACCTTCTGGTATAACGCGGATGTGCCCAAGTACGGAGATGGCCTTAGCCGCGAAGCACGCGTTCGCAAGGCCTATGAGATCCTCAAGAAAGCAGGATACACGTGGAAGGTTCCGCCGGTTGACTCCAACGGCAACTTTGGAAAAGGAGAAGGCATTGTTATGCCCGATGGCAGGGTCATGAAAGAAATCACCATTTTGACCCCGACGGCCGACTATGATTCCCGCCGCTTTAAAGCCAGCATGATGACGGAAAAATGGCTCCGCTGGATAGGAATTCCCGCAAACGCCAAGGCCATGGAGTTCGGGGATCTGATTCATCGGATCAAGGACCGCCATCAATTTGATCTTTTTGTACTCGGTTATGGCAACCTTTCCATTGATCCGGATTACTTGAGAAGTTTTTTTCATTCCAGAAATGATATATCTGGCGGCTGGAATATAAGCGGTTACAGAAATCCTTTTTACGACAGGATTGCCGATGAATCGGCCAGGGCCATGCAGCCGGAAACCAGAAGAAAATTGATTTGGAAAATGCAACAAATCATTATGCAGGATGTTCCCTATTTTCCGCTCTACAATCCCAAAATGATTGAAGGCATTCGTAAAGAAAGTTTCAGGGGATGGGTTGAAATGCTTGGCGGAATCGGCAACATGTGGTCATTTTGCCAAATCAGGCCAAAATGAAATAGGTTAAGACTTGCCAAGAGCAAGATTAAAAGGAGGTTATGTTTATAGATAGCCCTTTTCTGAATAAAATGGAGGATAATATGAAAAGACTCAAGGCTTTTTGTTTAATACAATGTTTACTGCTTTTTTTTCTAAAAATCCCTTTTGTAAAAGCAGACAACAATGTTCCTATGGATGCTCCGAAGATGTTCGATTTGCCGGAACTTCTCAAAGAGGCCACAGAGAGAAATCCCGAGATAATCGCTGCTAAAGAAAAATGGCAAAGCGCACAAGACATCATTGGCGCTCGCGGGGCACTTCCGGATCCACAGCTTTCCTTTCAACAATATGTTGAGAGTGTGGAAACGAGGGTCGGTCCTATAAAAAGGGCTTATGGCTTGAAACAAAAGCTTCCCTTTTATGGGAAAAGGGGCCTTATGTCAGAAATAGCAACAAAAGAAGCCGAAGCGTTAGAGGCGTCCTATGAAACCGTTCGACAGGAAGTTGTCCGTCGTGTCAAAATCGCTTATTATGATCTCTTCTATCTATCAAAACTTATTGATATTACTGATGAAGAAAAGGAAATTCTAAAAAGGTTCGAACAGACTGCCACAATCAAATATGAAACCGGCAAGGGGAGTCAGCAGAATATATTAAAGGTCCAGGTGGAGATGAACAGGTTGGAAGATCGGCGTCTAACTTTGTTGAACAGGAAAAAAACGTCGGAAGCGCGGCTCAATGTGTTGCTGGACCGAACGTCTGACCATCCGGTGAAAAAGCCCGTGCAGCCTGAGTTCAGAGATTTTTTCTATATCAAACAACAACTGATTAGACTTGCACGAGATCATCGACCGGAACTCAAAATGGGGGACGCCTGGATCGAAAAGAGTGATCGAGCATTAATTTTGGCCAAAAAGGATTATTATCCTGATCTGACCATTGGGGCCAACTATATTGAAATAGATAAAGGGCCGTTGATGTTTAGCGATAATGGCCAAGATGCCTTTAATGTTGTGTTTAGTATCAATGTTCCGCTTTGGAGTAATAAGCTTTCTTCACAAGTTGGAAGTGCTACCAAAATGGTTACGGCCCAAAAAAGTGTGTACAAGAGCATCCTAAATCGAACCTTGTTTGAAATCGAAGACAATCTTTTCAAAATTGAGACAGCGCGCGAAACATCTAACCTTTACCAGAATGTTTTAATACCTCGAGCGGAACAGTCATTGAAATCAGCTGAAGTCGGCTATATCACAGGCGTTGTAAATTTTCTGGATCTACTTGATGCCGAAAGAGTTCTTTTAAAAATCCAATTTGACTATTGGAAATCTTACACCGATTATGTGAAAGGCATTGCTGATATGGAGAGAGCTGTAGGCATCGAACTGCCTGAGTATCTTCCCACAGCGGGATCCCCTGAAGTCAGGGAGGAAT
>JASFGF010000236.1:0-5065 GCA_050123915.1 Desulfobacterales bacterium
ATTCATAATGTTAAATCGATTGTGGTTCTTTCAAAACGATCACTAATCCACTCAGACAGCTTCCAGACAAAAATTTAATCATACCTGAAGCTTTTTTGAGATCGATTTGTTTTTAAACTATTACAATGCCCGAAGTAAACAATAACAGTTATATCTTTTGTGTCTTGGTGCCTTTGTGGCAAATAATTTTAGTTTTTTGCATCGACTGGTTTAGGTTCCCCTATTTTTACTTTGGCACGTTCATACAAATAGAGTGTCCTAAAATGATATCGCATCAATTTTTCGGAATCCATTGACGGATTCAGACGATATAAAGGTTTGCACCAAATGATCTCCTCCGGTGAATGTGCAAACTTAAGATATGGGTTGTCGACGTTGTTTATTATTGACATTGTAAGCGAATACTCATCTTTTAATGCCAGGGAAAATAAAGGGCTGTCCAAAGGTGCTTTCACTCTGATCCGGGCAAGACTTAAATTCTTTGCGGATAGATCATCCTCAACAATATCAAGATCTTCCAGGAACCGATTTGTAAGACGATATTGTCTTACAATGCCGTTGATTTGATTAAAAACATCCCGTTTAAAGGGCTGTTTTTGTTTCTGTTTGGCTCGCTTTTGCTTTATATTTTTTAGTAAATCCATTTTTGAGTCATATCTTGTATTCTTCAAAATCTATTGTGGGTATATGGACCCAGGTTTTATCAAGGCTGTGATAACCGTTGCGACGCCGGCCATCGTAGCCATAATATAAGGCAGTAAGACCTTCCTCTATGGTTCTAATGATATTTTTGGCAGAAAGTTCGTTTGACGGAACAAAATCCTTCATACATATTTCTTGTCCTGATTTGTGACCTAATAAAAATGGATGTTTGTATTTTTCCATCACAAAAGGCCTGAAAGGCGAGTACGTCGATACGGCAACTCTGCATTCCGGAAATAAATAGCTGCGTGCGCAGTAATCCGTAAGAGCATACTCTTTTGTGCGTTTATATACAAAGTATTCCCCTTTATAAGTGTTGTTTCTGGTAAAGCCAAAACCATCGATCTCCATTGCGCCTGTAGCCGCAATATAGAGCAGTATTGCAATGTGCTCGGGCTTGGTTTGCTTGAATTGTTCTCGTACTTTCAGTGATTTTACTATTCGATGACGCTTGCTTTTTAAAATTTTGGCCTGGACGGCGTCATGGAAACATTCCCGCAGCTTTTGACCGGTAAGAATTCCGTTTCCAGGGGGTTTGAAGACAGGTGTTTGGTTTTCCAGATCTTCAAGGATTTTCTTTAAAGGCGCTACATCTTGAAATGTGTCTGCATTTTTATAATATTTTTCGGGGATTTTGATTTTATTATGAATTAGATCCAGTATTTCTTCATCGCTTAATTTCTTTCGAGTCAGTCCTCTGTTTTTTTTTATAAAATGAGGCATTACCTGAAAAAGAATTATTTTAAGTGTCTCATCAAAAAATATTCCATCGACCTCGCCGGTTATCTGATATTTCAGCAAACATTCGTTTCTCAGGCGTTTATAATCATAAGGGTTGATGACTTCGTAATTTTCTAAAAGGGAATTTAAATTCAGTGCTTTTACGAAATATTTGTCTTCACGCTTTATAATGGTTTTTAAGTCAGGTTGCGTAGAATTCTCTATTTGTTTTTCCGACCGAAAAATAGTCTGAATTTCTTTATCTATTTCCGGATCAAACAAAAGAGGCAGGTATATAAAATTTGATTCCACCACAAGTTCCAGGTCAGAATCAAGCAACTGTTTCAATGTTTATCTCCATCGTCTTGTTATGGTGATGATTAGAAGCTATCTCAAAATAATCTTTTAGCCCAACCTCGGCGTTTGAGCCTCGTTTTAAGTCCTCGACATACTTGAGTATGCCTGCGGGTTAAAACTCGGCCCCGCCTTGATCTTGAGCCAAAATCTTTACTTTGAGATGGCTTATAGACTGTTTGCAAATTCATTGAGATAGGAGGAATTTTTTAAATCATCAATCAACAATTATCCATCCTATCCCTCCTTCCTGGGGTTTTAATGCTCGGATGGGCACATAGAAATATTTTTCCCCTGCTTCCGTCTGCTCGGATACCGCAAATTCAAATGCTGTGCCGTCAATCTCCTGCCCTCGACATAGCAGTTTACCGCCTTCAAGTTGTCGAGCGATATCTTCTGCGATGAGCTGTTCTTCTAAGGTCAAATTCTTTTTGCTCAACGTTCGTTTGCACAAATTTCGGAGTGATTTGGCCTCGTAACTTCCGGGTTCATATATGTCGATCAAGCCTTCGGCGGCATGTCCCGGCAAAATTTCCAGCACAAGAGGCAGCAGCTTTTCCGCTTCATCGATTTGAAGTTCTTTTTTAAGCTCAGTGTCTGTCATGTTATCATTCCTCCTATCGTCCGAATTTCACATAAGGAAATAATTGATTATTAAACTACGTAACCGAAATCGAGAACCACAATATTTAGAATTTTGTGTTACTTGTTGAATCATAGAATATGTTTTTGGGTTCTTGACCATCTAAAAGCATTCTAAAAGAATCGACCATAAATCCGGCCGTGATTTGGTTGGTCATAATCACGGATGGATCTGGTTGATAGATGCAGGCCGCCCGCTCCCGCTGATAGGTTTCAGGACTTCTCTTTTCAATAATGTCATATAAACCCAATAATTCCGAAGGCGTGACACTATTTTTCATGGGGTTATAAATAACGGCCTGACCCGCATCCGGACTGGTTCCGCCGCTTATCAGCATTTTACCCTGACCGGCGCATTTTTCGCTCAGCACTATTCTGGATTCGAAGTTGTCGACGCAGTCGAAAACAACATCAAAGGATGAAATGTCACTGTTTCTATCAAAATAGGCCACCTGATGGGTTGAGTCTATTCCGAACAGAACATTAAGTTTCGTTGATAGTGTTTTGGCCTTGCTTTCTCCAACGGCGCCATAGAAAAAAATTTGCCGGTTTAGATTCGTCATCTCCACAACATCCGGATCCATGAACGTCATCTGACGAAAACCTGAATATGCAAGCCCCAGTCCTACGAAGATACCCAGAGCTCCGGAGCCGACGACCAGTATCTTCTTTTGATTATTAGAATTTTTCAGCTGTTTTCTTGAGTATGAAATCAGATTGTCGGAAACATCCTGTTTCATTAAAAGATTCTTGGTTTCTTCCAATATTATGCCGGAAATAATCGTATCCAGCACACCGTCATCAAAATGATCAATCGGGAAGTTGTGGGGCGAGATAATTTGTTTAAGATCTTGCCATTCACGTCCCTTTATATAGGTGAAAACTTTGAATCCTTGTGTACCGTTTTTTTCGTAGCATAACCCTCTAACAACTGGTCTTTTTTGACGATATCCTTTTTCTAATAACAGTTTGTTTGCAAGCCCGTAATGGCTCAAATCCACAATGAGATCACATGCGTTGAACAGGTCAGCCATGGCCGGATGGGTGTAGAAGCCTTCCACATGGGTCAAGCTGAATCGCCGGTTCAACTTTTGGGCGACTTCAACGAGCATGGAATCTAATACGGGTGCAAGGGCAACGATATGGTTGATTCCCAGGGCTGATGCCGACATGATATAAAGCGATGCCAAAAGGTCGTCATCACCCACGACACCTATTTTGGCACTTTCCAATAATTGTTGATTCCAGCCCTCGATACGAAGCTGTCTGTCAAATCTGTTTGGCCGCATGATACTTTTTATTCAGTTTATTCAGATCAGCCGTGGGGCGGCGCCCAAAGGAATATTTCCAGCGGTTGATCAGCGGCAAGCCGGGGCCCCATTTCCTCAATACCCTTAATTCTTTTGTTAAGGTATTTTACCTTGGCCTTGAGATATTCGCTGGCAGGATCGGATCTAAGGTCTGCTTCGGTATCTCGCAACTGGGTTCTAAGGTCGAGATATTCTTTCTCCAAACGTTTAACTTCGCCACGCCAAATCTGAAAATCTTCCATTTCCTTACAATCATCATAAAGCCACATGCCCATACTTCACCTCTTTTATAAGAATATTCTGAGACCTTTGAAAAACGCCTTCTTTTGCCCAATCCCTGTGTTCCCGATAAGCGGGATTGTCAACAGGCTCAAATTTTAATCCTTGAAACACTCATTGTATAGCTGCCTCTCCCGATGGGCTCCAATCGGGGGGGATTTTTCGCCTGCCTTGGCCTTGAACCCAGGTTAAATAATAAAAATAGATTTAACTGGGCAGGCAAATTGAACGTTTTTCAAAAGTCTCATTTTATTAGAATCATTAATTTACGAATAAGAATTTAAAGTATACCAACTGAAACGAAATGTGGCAAGCATCTATATGGAGCTGGAACGGAATATTGAGAATCGCAAGAACTCGCTATTTATTGACAAATAATTGTGGTCAATATAATGAAAATGCTTGAAATTAACTGTTTGAACCCCCTGTGGGATTGAGGATATTAACCATTATGCCGTCAAATCAGAAACCAACTGCTTTAGCTAACCCCAAGCGATTTAAAACGATTCAGGATCTGACTAAAATGCGCCCCGACTGCGGCGCATCCATTGACGACATTTTTGTAGTCGATAAAGATTTGTTGATAATTATCGATACAGCTTATTTAGGCGGTATATTGAATCCATACAACAGTCCATCAGCATCTTATGTCAGAACACATGGCGTCTTTGTCCAAAGCTATAATCGCACCGAATCTTGTCCGGTTTTTTGGAGGGATCCTTTTATGCTGCTTCCACTGTCGCATCATTTGAATGATAATTTAAAAAGTTATACAGATAATGGAGAGGTTGTCGGGAGCGTTTCCTGCCCTTCTGGGTCATTGCTTTTGTTACCGTTTCGCGAGGATATTCCATTGCCTTTGGGGAGCCTGATGGATGAGGCTTTAGCATCAGAAGGCGGCGTAAAGATAAAGCTTCCAAACGGAACCTATAGAGTTTTTTATGAGCAATTTGAGGCACCCGAGGGGTCTAAAAAAAATTTTTATCAAAATATCGTTGTTCAAAGGCAGTAGGATAATCTTTTGTGCTGTAAAAAATAAAAATTGGGTAGGAATTTTA
>JASFGF010000237.1:0-5047 GCA_050123915.1 Desulfobacterales bacterium
TCCAGGAAGCCGCCTTCGCCACCGGTGTTCCTCCTGATATCTACGCATTTCACCGCTACACCAGGAATTCCACTTCCCTCTCCCATACTCAAGTCCCTAAGTTTCAAATGCACTTCCGGGGTTAAGCCCCGGGCTTTCACATCTGACTTTAGAGACCGCCTACGCGCCCTTTACGCCCAATAATTCCGAATAACGCTTGCACCCCCCGTATTACCGCGGCTGCTGGCACGGAGTTAGCCGGTGCTTCCTTTAGTGGTACCGTCAGTGCTAGATGGTATTAGTATCTAGCAGGTTCTTCCCACTTGACAGAGCTTTACGACCCGAAAGCCTTCATCACTCACGCGGCGTTGCTGCGTCAGGGTTTCCCCCATTGCGCAAAATTCCTCACTGCTGCCTCCCGTAGGAGTCTGGACCGTGTGTCAGTTCCAGTGTGGCTGATCATCCTCTCAGACCAGCTAACCATCGAAGCCTTGGTAGGCCATTACCCTACCAACAAGCTAATGGTACGCGGGCTCATCTCCAAACAGTAGCTTACATGTAGAGACCACCTTTGATCTTTAAAACCTAAGTTTTAAAGATATTATCCGGTATTAGCTCGCCTTTCGGCGGGTTATCCCCGATTCGGAGGTAGATTACCCACGCGTTACTCACCCGTGCGCCACTTTACTATCTTCTGCAAGCAGAAGAGTTCTCGTACGACTTGCATGTGTTAAGCACGCCGCCAGCGTTCATTCTGAGCCAGGATCAAACTCTCCAATTAAACCAAATCAATTGCACCTGCTGTGATGCTGATGCAATGAATTAACTATGAACCTTAACTCACAAGCTGTTACTATTTAGTTTTCAAAGACCAAGGAGCCGTCAAATGTAACGGCGTTTAACCCAACTGTTAAAGGAAACAGCCGGGAACTTTCATTATAAGAAAACGATGTATTTTGTCAACATTTTTTCTTAAATTTTTACCAAAATTTTAAAACTTTCTTTAAGTCAGGATAAGCGATATATTTAAAATTAATCACGGACTATGTCAAGACTTATTTTTAATTATTTTAAGCTTATGATAACGTTTTTTTCCTGCTCTCAAGATGATCTCGAAATCAATAATATCATCAGTAGTTAACAAGTAATCAAATGATGTTACTCGCTGGCCGTTAATATAGGCGCCCCCCTGTTCAATGAGCCTTCTAGCCGAACTACTTGAGGGTTGCAACTTAACTTGATGGAACAACTTGAAAGCCGGGATGCCGTCTTTAAATCGGTCTTCTTCTATTTGTGATTGCGGTATTGAATCCAGAGCTTCCATGGCCAATTTTTCCGAGTCCAACGACGATACATCCGGCGTGTTTGACGGATTAATACTTTCAGAATTATTTCGGATAATCGAGCTTGACGGCATGATATCTTCAGGCACTACTCGAGAACCAAACATACGTTCCGAAGCGAAATACGCCTTGAGGGCTTCTTCTCTGCCATGAGCAATCCGTGTGGCTTCAAAAGCCAGAACAGCTTTGGCGCTGTTCAAATCTTCCCCGCTTAATTTTCCAAGTTGTTTTATTTCTTTCATGGGCAAGAATGTAAAAAGGGCCATGAATCTGGCAACATCTCGATCATCTGTGTTAATCCAATATTGGTAATAATCATAAGGAGATGTCTTTTCCGAATCAAGCCAAACAGCCCCTTTTGCCGTTTTTCCCATCTTCGCACCACTGCTCGTGGTTATCAAAGGAAATGTAATGCCGAATACGGTTTCTTGACGGACTTTTCTGACCAGTTCAATTCCGGCAACGATGTTTCCCCACTGATCGCTGCCTCCCATCTGCAATCTGCAATCATAATGATCAAAGAGTTCCAGAAAATCATATGCTTGTAAAAGCATATAGTTAAACTCAATGAAATTAAGGCCTTCTTCAGATTCAAGGCGGATTTTATAGCTTTCGGCTTTGATCATACGATTCACAGAAAAATGTCGCCCAATATCTCTTAAAAAAGGAATATATTCCAGCTTGGTTAACCAGTCGGCATTGTTTACCATCAAAGCCTTATCCTCTTTAAAATCGAGAAATCGAGAAAGCTGTTTTTTGATCCCGATGGTATTTTTATCCACCATTTCCGCTGTCAGCAGCTTCCGCATTTCTGTCTTTCCGCTTGGGTCCCCCACAAGACCTGTCCCTCCCCCTACAAGGGCGATGGGTCGATGTCCATGTCTTTGCATATGTGCAAGTGACATTATCGGGACAAGGCTTCCAACATGAAGACTGGATGCCGTGGGATCAAATCCAATATAGCAGGTCGCTTTTCCTGTTTCGAGATACGACTTCAATTCCTCCTCATGAGTGGTTTGTTCGATAAACCCCCGTTCTCGAAGGATTTCAAGTAAATTCGCCATAAGATAATCCTCTATCTAATTTGTCTGAAAATTTTAACCCAGCTGGCTCAGCCAATAACCATATTGTAACGGCCTTAAAAGTAATAAATATCTTCTTAAATAGAGGCCTTTGCGAAAGGTTAAATTTTGTTCAAGTTCAAGGAAGACGAAGATTTTAACCGCAGGAATACTTTGAGTATTTCGAGGATTGAAATCTGAGTCTGACACAGAAATTGGACAAAAGAGGACTTTTCTCAAAGGCCTCTTATTTGTTGGCGTATTCTACAGCCCTGGTCTCCCGAATAACCGTAACCTTTATCTGACCCGGGAATGTTAACGACTCTTCTATTTTTTTAGCCACATCTCTGCTGACAAGGGTTGCCTCTTCATCGGAAATAATTCCGCTTTCTACAATGACCCTTAGTTCTCTTCCGGCTTGAATGGCATAAGCGTTTGCAACGCCCTTAAATGAATTTGCGATGTTCTCTAGATCTTCCAATCTTTTTATATAGTTTTCAAGTAGTTCTTTACGAGCCCCCGGCCTCGCTCCGGACAATGCATCAGCAGCCTGAATCAATAAATCATATACGGAGCTGGGTGGGATATCTTCATGATGCGCAGCAATAGCATGCTCAACCATCGGTGTTTCGCCGAATTTTTTTGCCAATTTAGAGCCGATAATGGCGTGTTGCCCCTCAACTTCATGATCAATTGCTTTGCCAATATCATGCAGCAAGCCCATACGTCTTGCCAGCTTAGAATTAAGACCCAATTCAGACGCCATTATCCCAGATAAAACACCCACCTCAACCGAATGCTGCAAAACATTCTGGGCATAAC
Source organism: Desulfobacterales bacterium (assembly GCA_050123915.1). Taxonomy (GTDB): domain Bacteria; phylum Desulfobacterota; class Desulfobacteria; order Desulfobacterales; family UBA11574; genus UBA11574. Next base: position 3,206 of record JASFGF010000237.1, read on the forward strand.
TGGTACGAAATTTAAGCCGACCAATATATTTAATCAATTCGTTATTGATACCGTGAACGCCCAAATCAAATGCTGCCTGTTCACCCGCTTCTTTAATCGTCAAATCCACTTCTTTCCCTACTTTTTTAACAACATCTTCGATACGGGCCGGATGAATTCGCCCATCCGCAATCAACCGCATCAGAGAAAGTCTGGCAACTTCGCGCCGAACCGGATTAAAACCTGATAAAATAACCGCTTCCGGTGTATCATCGATAATAAGATCGATCCCTGTTGCCGCCTCGAGCGCACGGATATTTCGGCCTTCTCTACCGATGATTCTCCCTTTCATTTCATCGTTCGGGAGTTCAACCACAGAGACCGTTCTTTCAGCAACGAAATCACCGGCATACCTTTGTATGGCAGTAGCCATGATCTCTGCTGCTTTTTTATCCGCCTGTTCTTTTGTTTCATTCTCTATCCTTTTTATGGTTTTAGCGCCTTCATAACGGGCTTCATTTTCCATGGCTCTGATGAGAAGTTCTTTTGCCTGCTCTGCTGTTAAACCTGAAATTTTTTCGAGCTGCCGCTTTTGTTCCTCAAGGAGTTCTTGATACTCTTTTTCTTTTTGCTCAATCTTTTCTTCTCTTTGAATAACTTTTTTTTCTTTTCTCAAAACCTCTCGTTCTCGACGTTCGGTCTGTTCCACCTTGCGATCGACATTTTCCTCTTTTTGCATCAACCTTCTCTCTCTGTCTTTTAATTCAGATCGAGTGTCTTTGGTTTCAGCATCGAATTCGCTTTTCATTTTGAAAAGCCTGTCTTTAACATCCAGCTTGGCTTCTTTTATGAGTGTTTCTGATCTTAGTTTGGCATCTTTTAATATTCGCGCAGTTTCTTTTTCAGCAGCTTTAACTTTCTGGGATACAATTAATCCTTTGACCCAAAAAGCAATTGCAAAACCAACAATAAATGCGATTAGACCTTCTAATAGATTATATTCATTCATTATCCTTCTCCCCCGGGATTGTTTATATTTGGTGCTTAGTGTTTGGCGATTTAACAGACTTGTGATACCTGTATGTCTTTCACGCAAAACACCCAATACTAAACATCAAATACTTGATACACACGGCGGTTTTTCGATGTCATCACAAGCGAATTGAAACGCTTTTAGCGTCATGGCAATAGCTTGTAAAGATATTGTTTTTAATATCAAAAACAAATTTGCCTGCGATACGAAACGACTTTGGAAATACCTATTATGAGGTGGATTTGGAATGACACTTTTAGGAGGAAAAAGGCAAGGTTTTTAAATATTTTCCCTGCAACGTTGTATTCCAGTGTTTTAATAAACCTGGAGATAAATGGCCGGCTGTATCAGGTCGATGATATTTTTTATGACCCGCTTTTTTTAATTTGAGTTAAACAGGACCCCTGCCACAATGCCGTGTTGGGAGGTCTTTGATCCTTAAAAAATAGGTGGGCGCCCTATAATTTTTTTAGGCTTTTCTGAGCAAGCAGAACATGCACACCAAAATCAGAGAAGGCTCCCTTTAAATGAAATGTTGGGTCAAAGAACATCTTCCAATCACAAACACAGCAGGGGCCGCATTCGTTTAAGAACTCAAATACCTTCAAGGTCGTATTTTATCTCGGAAAATTAGAAAAAATATCTAAATTTTCCCTCTACTGATACAAACAAAATATGATGGAAGCGGAAACAAAACAACCTGCTACAAATATCCAACCTTCATCTGTCAATAAGCTTCACCCATTAACTGCCACATCAAGCGTATGTATCAGATTTGCCGATTTTTTAGAAATATCTAACAATAAATCTGAATGACTCTTTTTTAGTTT
>JASFGF010000238.1:0-5047 GCA_050123915.1 Desulfobacterales bacterium
GTACCCAACACTTACTAAATCTCCAACAGCTTCCCTCCAGAATTTTGCAACAAAATATCCCCTGTCGTCACTAAAGCATGAATAAGCCTTTGTGTAACCGTTTCCTACTAATAAAAGCACTTTTGAGTTATAATGATCTACTTTACTATAAAGAATATCTGTGTGCACGGTGACACATTTGTCAACTGTTCTCTGAAGATTGAGTACGTTGGGGGCTACATCAATCGTAATCTCAGAACCTAGGACATCTCCGGCAAAGGCAAATGCAGTAAACGATACCAAGGCTGCCACGATCAAAAAAGTTTTTTTCACTTTTTCCTCCCTTCCTTATAACTTAATGTTTTTGGAACGTCATTTTTTTTGTTCATCATCATACTAAATGTTTAATAGTTTTACCGTATTTAATTCTTTTTAAGTACACCCCCCTTCCTATTGGTTATCAAATCATTTTGGTCTCTCCGTAATCGGTAGAGAATTGCCACATTCTTCGGGTATAGGAAGAAGAATGGCCGGGGATATAGGGCTAATTCTGAGCCCCGGATTCCTCCCTATGCTGATATTGGTATTGATGTTGATTCTGCTTCTCGGTTTTCTTCTGCTGCCGGTATTGATATTGGGGTTGATTCTGTTTTTCGGTTTTCTGTTTCTGCCGGTATTGATGTTGATTTTGTTGTGCTGGACTTGCTCCTGGGCTTCCCTTTCCGTGAGATCCATTATTACCGTAACCACCACCGGAGCCACTGCCGGAGCCACCACCGGAACCACCGCCTGATCCGCCGCCTCTTGCAAGAACAGACTGACTTTCAAGAAACTCAACCCCTACGCAGGTTCCAGCCGCTTCGTGATTTCGAAAAAAAGTTAACGCCTGATCTCCGACATCCGTGGCATCGATTGTGGAACCCCATGCCGGTGTCAAAAACAGGGTCATTGCCATTAGTGCGAAGATGAATGTAATGTTTTTTCTCAACATAATATCTCCTTTATTTTTATGGTTCTTCTCCAATTTAGTTGGAGAAGAGGGTTCAAGGGTTCAAGGGTTCAAGGGTTCAAGGTTTCAAGGATTCAAGAGGCTATTTTTTAAAGACTTTATAAGCGCCTTTAACATTCCTTTGATTTCTGCGATGTCTTTTTTGAATATCCTTCTGCTCTTTGTAATTCTTTAGTATTTCACTCGAACCCTCGAATCCTTGACCCCTTGTACCCTTTGGAATCACACCTACTCAATTGGAGATGACCCACTTATTTTACCCTAATTAACTACAACTCGGGAGATGATTCTTTTTTATAGACAATTTCTGATTGAAAGCCATTAACTCGTATGCGCAGAATGTTTTGAACTTAGCCTTTAATAATGAATAACGGATACGATGTGTAAAGGTTACAACGAATCGAAAAAATATTTTTGGTACGACGAGTGATATTCAGCAGAAAACAACCCTAAGTATTCGAAACTGAAGATATTCTAAATTGGGGCGAAGACGCATTTACCGTGGGGAGACATACGCGGTTTATGCTTAGAAGTGGTTTCAAAACCTCCCCTCAGGCCCAATTTCTGTGTTGGACCGAAGGATTCAATACTCGAAATATTAAATATATTCCTGTGCTTGAATCCTTCGGTCCGCCTTGGCTTTAAACCTGATTGAAGGTTTTGAAACCACTTCTAATCTTGGTATAGAATTATCTCAAATAAGAAAAGCGCTTTTCTTAAAATATGTAGATTTATTTAATTTTATTTCGTTTTTCAATTTCACCGCAAAGACGCTGAGAACGCAAAGAATAGATACTTTTCTTTTGCCGCTGAGAGGACGGCAAAAGAAAAACATTCAATCGCTATGCGATATTTTTGGGTTCTAACTGCCCGCAGGGCATGTCTCTTATTGTTTTCCGTCCTCTCAACGGAAAACAATAAAACAAATAACCTCTGTGTTCTCTGTGTCTCTAATGCGCGAAGCGAATGGGTGGTGAACTATCGTATTAAAACTGATACGATTTCAAGTCGATTCCTCTCCAAAACAAACATATCATTTGTGATTTCTATGTCTTAAGTAATTATTTAACATTTAAATCGAACAGCAGTGATCTCAAAATTAAAAAAATCCGTAACTTTTTGATATTTTATACGTTATACATTATATAACTATCGTGGATACATTTCGCTCATTTTTCAGGACACAAAGAAAAAAATTGTTTGGCTATCTGATACGTTTGACCGGGAACTATCCGTTGGCCAGTGATATTATGCAGGAGAGCTTTGCCCGTTATCTCGAACATTACGGCCCTCAGACACAAAATGTTTCGCTGCTGTTCACTATTGCCAGGAATTTAGTCTGGGATGATGCTCGTAAAAAAACGAACAATCAAGAGATAGAAAATGACATTGAAGATGTGACGTTTAATCCGGAAGAGCAGCTTTTGGTTCGGGAATCGTACCGTAACGTGTTATCCGCCATGCAGAAGCTCAAAAAAAGCCAAAGAGACCTCCTCGCTTTGACGGTTAGCAGTGATCTTTCATACCGGGAAATTGCAGATATATTGGGAATAAGCGAGGCGAACGTAAAAGTGAAGGTCCACCGGGCCCGTATCCTGCTCAAGGAGCTTCTTCAAACAGGAGATGATTAAATGAATTATATGATAAGCATGTTTATTGATGATGAGTTGGACATAGATGAAAAGATTTCATTTATTGAAACCGTTTTAAAGAACACATCTTTTAAAAATGAAGCATTACAACTTTTACATCAAGAAAAACATGTCCGCGGAGAGGTTGTAGAATATATTCCGTCAATCGAGGTGAAAGTCCCCTTTAACTGGAAAAGATTTTTCAGACCCTTTTTCCAGCCCATGGGACTGGTTGCATCGGCTTTGGGTGCTATCGTAATTTTTTTGCTCCTTTCCACACCTTCGCCAACACCTGGTCTCATAACCAAGCGGTTCGTCATTTATAAACCGGATGTCAGGCAAGTAGAGATTGCCGGCAGCTTTACGGACTGGAAGCGAGTTCCTATGCAAAGAATCAGTAACAGTGGTTACTGGGAGATCAGTTTTGAATTGATGAAAGGGGAGTATCGTTTCACTTATATTCTGGAAGGCCGACAACCTTTTGCTGATCCTACGATACTTGCTCGCGAACCGGATGATTTCGGCACTGAGAATTCCATCTTCTATGTAGGGAAAAACGCATGAAACAGCTCGTTATAGCAGCCTTATTTTTAACGGTTGGTATCACCGGATGTGAAAGCCATTTTTACCGTGTTAAAGAAAATTCGCTGCATCTTTACCTTAGAAACCCTGAAGCCCATACGGTTTCCTTTGCATATTCGGAGGATGGATATCAGCTTCATCACGCAAAGAAAATAGATTCAAAGACATGGATGGTGACGGTACCGGAAGTGTCAGAATTTACATACTTTTATATTGTAGATGGCCTCTCATATTTGCCGTCCTGTCGGTTTAAGGAAAGGGACGACTTTGGTTCCGAAAATTGTATTTTTATTCGGGACATGTAACTTTTTTATAGAAGCCATCTCAAAAATAGGATTTTGATTCAAGGTCAAAGCGGGACCGAGGTTCAACCCGTCCCGACTAGTGACGGGATTTTCGACACGGATACCCAGGTATTCCGAGGAGTTGAAGCGAGGACCCAACACAGAGACTTGCCCGCCTTTGGTGGGTTGAGCAAAAGACTTTTTTGAGATAGCTTCTAAATGCATGACAAGATTTATGCCCTTAATACAGGAAGACATCATGAAAAAATTTTTAATTATCATATTAGGTATTTGTCTTTGTTCCTCCCTGGCCTTTGGAGAAGAAGCTGAGCCAAGACTATCTACCATCGGTAACGAGCAAATAAGAGTTCATACACGGGCGATGATCAATGCGGGTATACCCGGCGACGACGCCATAAACATGACTCGATTGATGATCCAAAACAACTACCAGGATCAAAACATCTTACGGGCACAAAAAATCCTGATCGATACTGTTGAAGACGGTTTGCCGGATAAGCCCGTAATGAACAAAGCCTATGAAGGAATTGCCAAAAAGGTTCAGGAAGATCGGGTGGTTGACGCCATGGAAAAGACACGCAACCGCTATTCGGTCGCATACCAATATGCCAGATCAATTACTCAGAATCCCGATCGGGTAAACGATATTGGCAAGACTATCGCAGAAAGCCTTACAGCCGGTATTAACAACAAAGATGCCCATCAAATCATGGAAAACCTGCAAAATACCACCCGACAGATGACCAGAAATAATACGGAAGCGCTTGCTGAGGAGATCTTTTTATCGCTAAGGGACATGGCTCGTCGCGGCGTATTATCTAAAATCTCTACGGACGTGGTATCTAAGGCATTGGCGCACCAATACAGTGTCCAAGAAATAAAACAGATGCGCCACTCGTTCGTATCCCGTTCAATGAACTTCGACCCTACGATACTTGCAATTCAGTATGGTCATGACATTGAACATGGCGTAAGAGCAAAAGATCTTGATGACCGCCAAAGGGGTAAATCCGCACCTCTTGGAAAAAATAGCGGCCACAGCGGTTCTGGCAGCTTTGGCGGTGGTTCAAGCGGCGCAGGCGGCAGTGGTTCAAGCGGCGCAGGCGGCAGTGGTTCAAGCGGCGCAGGCGGCAGTGGTTCAAGCGGCGCAGGCGGCAGTGGTTCAAGCAATGCAGGCGGCGGTGGTTCAAGCAATGCAGGCGGCGGTGGTTCAGATGGCAGTGGCGGAAGTGGCAGTGGTCGCGGCAAATAATCTAAAACAAAAAAATATTAGGGATATGTATATTCAACTTCTTAATTTAGGTTTGCAAAAAAGGTGCTGAGAACAAATAAAATAAAAAACAGGGCCATTGAATATTTGCTGTATTTTATAAGTGTTAGAGTCGTCAACACCGCTTTGTCATTTGTTTCTTTCGCTAAATCCTGTAAACGATTCTCTGCCTGGGGCGCCTCCCAAACAATAGATTCACAGAAGCTTTTTTTCCCATGCTTGTTCAATAAGATGGGTACGACGACGAAATGGCAAACGACGTATCCAACAA
>JASFGF010000239.1:0-5021 GCA_050123915.1 Desulfobacterales bacterium
GGTTCTAAAAGGTTTTAGCACCAGCCTGATCTACACTGTAAGTACGATAAATATACATGAACTTGACAACATCGCTCCGCTTTTGAAGGATTTAAAGATTGACCGTTTTTTTATACAGGTTATCGGAATCAGAGGAAAATCCGCTGAAAACAGACAGGACAAACTGCAGGTTCCTCGAAATGATTGGTTGAAAATTGTCCCTGACGCCGCCCAAAAAATCGCCCGTCTCGGCATTGTTGTCACCTACCCGAAAGTATTTTTGAGCCTCGAAGACCTGTTTGAATGTGCCGGTCTGGTGGCGGACAACTATTTTATCTTCCCCAACGGCAGAGTATACCGCTGTCCGCTGTGTGAGGACTATCCGCTGCACAGTTTGGTATTTAAAGATAACCTACTGGCGAATACCCCGAGGATCAATGAAAACGACCTTTTTACACTTAACATTCCTGAAGGGTGCGTGATGAACAAACTTTTTCAGCCGGAAAATCTGAGTTATGCCCCCAATGATACGCCCAAATATAAAATCGCCTGTTGTATGTTAAAAGAAGAAATCCGAAAGACTCTAAAGTAAAAGATATACGCCACGTTATTTGAATATGAATTCAAACCTAAGATCCCTGAATTTTTCATTATAATTTCGACGACCCGTCAAAAATATGCCGCCCCATGCGTTGCCCGCCTGCTAATTTTTTTGAGAATCACGACTCTTATCATATGATATCCCATTGATATAAAAATATATATCAATTCATTCAATATATTCCCATCTTGTTTGGTACGGGTATTGCTATAATATCCTAACGATTATAGACAGCTTTTTCGAATACGAAAATAAACGATTTCTGACAATCATTTCATTTTAAAATTTATTTTCCAGGAGATCAAAATGGAAAACATATTTATTAAACATGAGAATCAAGCATCGAGCAAACAGAAGATCGGCGAAATCCTTGTTGAATCCGGTCTTATTAATGAATCTCAGCTTAAACAGGTTCTAAAAAGACAGACCCAGGTAGGCGGTCTTTTGGGATCTATTTTAATTGAAATGGGGTTTATTACCATCAATGATTTAATCCATTGTTTAAGCAAAAAGCTTGGTGTTCCTGGTATTAACCTTTTCGATCAGGACATAGAACCCAAAATACTCAATCTTTTGCCCGTCGATAAAATGAAATCCATGAAAGTGCTGCCTGTTGCGGTAAATAGCACAAAAATATCATTGGCCATGGCAAATCCACAAGATTTCATGGCAGTAAGTGAAATTGAATTTGTTCTTGGAAAAAAGATTCAACCCATGGTGGCACCTTCTTTTATGATAGATGCGGCTTTAAATTGTCTGCCGTTAAAGCCAGGCCAGAAACTAAAAGGTGAGACGATATCAAAAACATGTAAGACGGAAACCGCTAAGGTAAAAGAAGTGCTTGATTTGGAGGCACTGCTTGGGAAATTAATGAAATATAATCCCAGTGATATCCTTCTAACACCGGGGGCACCACCATCTATTCGTATTGATAATAAACTGACGCGCCCTGCGCTGCCAGCCTTACTACCGGTTAATTGTGAGATGTATGCCAGAGAAATTATTCCTTATTCAGATTGGGATGAATTCTTGCAAAAGAACGAGTATGATTTAGCGGTTTCATTTAAAAATATTGGTCGATTTAGGGTAAATATATATAAACAAAGAAATTCTATTTCAATTGCCATGCGTCCAATCAGAGATGGAATTCCAACATTTGAAGAACTGAATTTACCGGTATGGTTAAAAGATTTTGCTTTTAAACCCCAAGGTTTGATTTTAGTTTCTGGTCCTGCCGGACACGGCAAAACCACCACCCTCAACGCACTTATTGATGTTATCAATAATACCCAACAAAGAAACATCATTTCTCTTGAAGATCCTATTGAAGTTATGCATAAACACAAAAAGAGTAACATTAATCAGAGGGAAGTTGGCACAGATACAGAATCTTTTGCCTCAGGCCTAAGAACTGTGTTTAGACAATCACCAGATGTTATCGTTGTCGGAGAAATGAGAGATAAAGAGACTTTTGAAATTGGACTACAGGCCGCCGATACGGGACACCTGGTGATGAGCTCGGTCCATGCAAGTAGTGCAACCTCTATTTTCGATAGAGTTATCAATATGTTCGAGCCCCATATGCAACCCCTTATCCGGACAAAACTTGCGGATTGTTTACAGCTTGTTTTATCACAGCGACTTATCCCCTTAAAAAAAGGTGACGGCAGAATACTCGCCCTTGAAAAGTTGATCAATTCATATCGAGTTAAAACATTTATTAAAGATTCCACCACAAATCGAATTCGATCACAGATGCAAGCCGGAACCAAAGAGTTTGAATCAATAGATGTGGCAATTGCAAAACTCTATCAAAAAGGCCTCATAACATTCAACGATGGGCTTACATACGTTGAAGACGAACAATTCTATCGAGAATTAACAGGTAAAGAAAAGTAAAGGGATTAATCACAAGATGCCATGGTCGTATCACCAACAGAACAAAACCACGGAAATGATATTCTGAGGGGTCAGTTAATTTTCTTCTATTTTCTTTTTTCTCTTTTCTAATTCATTTATGTAGGATTTCTCAACCCGCTGATTATATTTTTCAACGTCCTCGTTGAAGAGCTTTTTTCTTCTTTCATAATCTTCTATTTTCTCATTAAACTTCAGTATAATTTGATTATATTTCTTGGCGCGACTTTTTGATCTATATTTATTTTTGTTTTCTGCGATCTCTTTTTTTTCCGCCATCAGGGCACTGTATTCCGCTTCCAATTTTTCCTTTTCCTGGTCAAGACGCTTCTTGATTTCAGAAAAATCATCTGTGTCTTGTTTATTTTTTACCTGTTCTTTCTCCAATACAGGTTGTTTCTTTTCGGTATCTTGTTCATCTTTTTGCTGATCATACGGATCACCTTGAAACCCGGTATATTCATTAATGTCGGTTCGCTGATCTTTGGGAACGTTGGTCAAATCGTCCGTGTAATGTACGTTTCCGTCTTTATCAATGTATCTGTAATATTCTGCTGAGGCCGACATCGAAAACAACAACAGAAATAAGGATATTAACCATCGTCCAAAATTCATAAGCCCGCCCTTTCTGTTATTTCAATATTATCAAGCTTTACCCCCAATGCACGGGAAAAAGCTTTAACATGTTATATATTTTAATATTATTCATGCCAAAGGTCAATCTTTTATTGCTCGCCTCCCACGGATATTGAACAACATATCTATTTTAACAATATGTTCATGCGAAACAGCTTATTAACAGATGATCTTTGCAACTTGATTGACATGTAACCTTCGTTTATATATGATTGTTTAAATTATTCCTCCTAATTTTAAACAACCCTAATAACAGCAGCGAACCTGAAAAATTATTAAGGTAAAATAAACGATATGGTGTCAATGTGAAACGAAAATATATTGTTTGTCTGTTGGCAATTTTGATTGTTCCAGTTTTGTCCACCCAAAGCCCTGCTTTTGTTGAATGGAATATTCATCAAACACTGAAGTTGGACGTACAGCCTCTTGACGTTGCAGTTTCCAAGAATGGAAATTCGATTTTCGTTCTCACCAAACCGGGAACGATTCTAATCTATTCCTCTGACGGCAAACTGAAAGATAAGATCAATGTTGGAAATCATGTTGATCAAATCAAATCAGGCCCCGGAGAAGAATGGCTTTTTTTGAGCAGCCGCAAGAACAAAACAATTGAAATCCTTCATGTTGATTTTATTCAGCATATCGATATTTCCGGATCACCGTTCAAAGGGGAGGCGAACGCCCCGGTTGCGATCGCTGTTTTTAGTGATTTCCAATGACCGTATTGTGCGAGGATTGTACCTCTACTGGAGCAGGTGCTCGAGAATAATACTGGAAAAGTAAAACTGGTTTTTAAAAATTTTCCTCTCGGAAGGCATAAATATGCTATGAAAGCAGCTATGGCAGCGCTTGCGGCCGACAAATACGGCAAGTTCTGGAAGTTCCATGATCAGCTTTTTCTTGAACACAACAAATTGAGTGATCAAAAGATCAGAGAGATTGCGCAAAATCTTGAGATTAATGGTGAAGAATTTGAAAAAATGATGAAGAATCCTAATATTTTAGCCAAAATACAACAGGACATTCTGGACGGACGTCAGGCCGGTGTCACGGGAACCCCGACGGTATTTGTTAATGGTCGACGTTTGAGGGATTGGAGCCCGAACGGACTTCAGATGTTAATCGACAAAGCGCTGGAAAAAATGTAACATTTATTCAATGGGACTACAAATTTTGGTTCCCGGATCAATACTACGGTCCGATTGGGTTATCAGAACCGTTGATGTGGTTGGCTCGGTATGCAAGACGAGCAGCGATCCAAGAACAATAGGGGTCAAAAGGGTATTCTCTTTGCTTTTCTTGTTGAGCTTTTCTTGTTCCTGAAAATATATACTGTATGACTGGCCGATCTCCACACCGTCTTTATTTCCTTTGTCGATGAATGCGACGGTATGATCTCCAATGTTTTTGTCGTGCTCCTCAGATACAATGATTTTTCCATCCAAACCATCTTTGCTTTGGGTCAGAGCAATTCTCGGTGACCGCTTTTTATACGGCATTAAAAGATCGTTCACAGCAATAGACCGGTAGGATTTAACAACTTTAGCCACAAAAAAGTCGGGTTCTTTTTTCGTAATTACAACAATTCCTGTCAGATAGTGCTGAGTCCCGAGCAGGTCTTTTGTTTTTTCATCTACAATCGGCTTTAGAGTTCTATATACCGTATATTTTGTCCCCGGTTGAAGAGAATGATCAACATCTGGACGGACATAAACCAGATCCCCGACACCGACCAATTTTTTATCATCTTTGACTTTGAAGATGGTTCCCTGTGGGGTAATGGCTTGTTTTTTGATGAATCCGATACTGTCAATGGGGGAATAGTAATAATACAACGTCTCTTTTGTTGGTTCTGGTTCTCTGGGTTGAATCTCCTCGATGCTCTTTT
>JASFGF010000240.1:0-5015 GCA_050123915.1 Desulfobacterales bacterium
TTGATTATCGGTAAAGAGGACGGTCAGGCTGAAACCTACAGGGATGAACTTGATGGATTTGCTAAATTGATGGCCAAAGAAAAAGAGCTTGAACAGGCCATTACAAATCCCCTTTATGCTGCTTCTGGCCGCAAAAAAGTTTTAGAGATAATTGTTGATAAGGTCGGTCTCTCAAAAATCGTTGCATCTTTTCTGTTGTTGTTGTTCGATAAAGGTCGTTTTGATTTTTTAAGTGATATCAATGATTTTTATCAGAAACTGGCAGACGAGCTCAAAGGTGTTTTACGGGCCAGTTTGGTTTCGGCTTCAGAACTTTCATCTGAGACCGTTGAAAAGATCCGTACAACTCTGTCGAAAAGGACAGGTAAAGATATTATCCTGCAGGTGGAACAGGATCCCGGTCTCATCGGGGGGATTGTTTCAAGAATAGGAGATCTGGTTCTGGACGGTAGTATCAAATCACAACTACTCAATATGAGAGAATCATTAAAAAGGGGTGAGAGCATATAATGGAACTAAGAGCTGAAGAAATAAGTCAGATCATTAAAGAGCAAATTACGGATTACGACAAGAAAGTTGAGTTGAGTGAAACCGGGACGGTCTTGTCGGTGGGTGACGGTATCGCCAGGGTATACGGCCTGGAGGCAGTCATGGCATTGGAACTCGTAGAGTTTCCAGGCGGCATCCTCGGTCTTGTGCTGAACCTCGAAGAAGATAACGTGGGTGTCGCCATTATGGGCGAAGACATTCACATCAAAGAGGGAGATATTGTCAAACGAACGCGAAGAATCGCCCAGGTGCCGGTGGGTGAAGCCGTACTGGGCCGAGTGGTTTCGGCGGTTGGCGAACCCTTGGACGGCAAAGGACCCATTGAGGCCACAGAGACCAGCAGGGTAGAGATGGTGGCTCCGGGGGTTATTGCCCGTAAAAGCGTGCATGAACCGTGTTATACCGGTTTAAAGGCCATCGATGCCATGACTCCGGTGGGTCGGGGACAGCGCGAACTGATTATCGGTGACCGCCAGATCGGCAAAACAGCCGTTGCTGTTGATGCCATTCTCGCTCAGAAGGATACGGACATTTACTGTATTTATGTGGCGTGTGGCCAGAAAAAGTCGACGGTGGCACAGGTCCATGCGATTTTGGAAAAACATGGTGCCATGGAATACACCACCATTGTAGCGGCATGTGCCAGTGATCCGGCCACATTACAGTATGTTGCTCCCTATGCGGGTTGTGCCATGGGCGAATATTTTCGGGACAAAGGAATGCATGCCCTGATTATTTATGACGATTTGTCCAAACAGGCTGCAGCGTATCGCCAGGTTTCTCTTCTTTTAAGACGCCCGCCGGGACGCGAAGCGTATCCGGGCGACATTTTCTACAATCACTCTCGCCTGCTCGAACGGTCTGCCAAGCTGAACGATGAACTTGGGGCCGGCTCCTTGACCGCACTTCCGATTATTGAAACCCAGGCCGGTGACGTTTCCGCCTATATTCCCACCAATGTTATTTCCATTACCGACGGACAGATATACCTTGAGCCTGCCCTGTTTTTTGCCGGTGTTCGACCGTCGATCAATGTGGGACTGTCTGTTTCACGCGTCGGTGGTTCTGCACAGGTGAAGGCCATGAAACAGGTGGCCGGTACATTGCGGCTCGATATGGCCCAATATCGAGAGCTTGAAGCGTTTGCCGCTTTTGGAAGCGATCTTGACAAGGCCACTCAGAGACAGTTGACCCGGGGTGAACGATTGGTGGAAATTTTAAAACAGCCTCAATATCAGCCGCTGCCCATGGAAAAACAGGTGTCGATCCTGTTTGCCGGAACCAGAGGCTTTCTTGACAAATATCCGGTTGATGTGCTTGCCAAGTATGAGGCCGGACTTTATTCGTTCCTTGAAGACAGATATCCGCAGATATTCGAAGGGCTTCGAGAGAAGCTGGAATTTACGGAAGATATCGACAAACAGTTGACCGATGCGTTGACGGCATATGATGCGGAATTTCAGGACACCATCAAATAGCTGCTGAGGTAATGTATCAGGTATTCAAGTGAAAGAATGAGCAAATAACCTCAATTATGAGGATGCGATAAGGGCTAAAGTCTATGGCGACATTAAAAGATGTTCAAACAAAGATAGGTGCGGTTAAAAAGACTCAGCAGATTACAAAGGCCATGAACATGGTTGCGGCTTCAAGGTTGCGTGGTGCTCAGGCCAGCATGGAGGGTTTTCGACCTTACTCCGGCAAGTTTGCTGAAGTTTTGGGAAGCCTTGCTGAGAAGGCCGGAGAAGAGACAAACCCTTTGCTGGAGGTCCGCGAGGAAGTGGAAAAAGTCCACATTGTTTTGTGTACTTCCGATCGAGGTCTTTGCGGCGGGTTCAACGCGAACCTGATATCAAAGGCGCAGGCGTTCAAAAAAGAAAAGGAAGCGCAGGGCATTGAAGTCGTATTTACCAATTTCGGGAAAAAAGGTCGGGATTGGTGCCGGAAAAATAAAATTGAAAGGGTTGACGAACATTTGGGGATCGTCGGAGCTAGGTTCGGATTTAACGTTGCATCAAGTGCCGGACAGAAGTTAATCAACGGTTTTTTGGATAAAACCTATGATGAGGTCTACATTGTTTATGCTGAATTTGTGAGTATGGCAAGGCAAATACCGGTGCTAAAACAGTTGCTCCCGATACTGCCCATAGAATCTCCCGAACAAGAGATTGAAGAAGACACACCTTATCTGGCAGAACATATTTGTGAGCCTTCATCCCAGGAACTGCTGGGCGAATTACTGCCAAAGAACGTTTATGTTCAAATATACAGCGCATTGCTGGAAACATCCACTAGCGAGCACGCCGCCCGGATGGCAGCGATGGACAATGCCACCAAGGCCTGTAAAGATATGATCGAAAACCTTACTCTGTTATATAATAAGGCTCGACAGGCGGCTATTACGGCGGAGCTGATGGATATCGTCGGTGGTGCCGAGGCGCTTAAAGGCTAAATAGAAAAATATAATACCGCATTTTAATAGGAGGTCTTTAGATGGGAGAAAATATAGGAAAGATTACGCAGGTTATGGGTCCTGTCGTCGATGTGGAGTTTGAGCAGGGGAATCTGCCGGCCATTTATACGGCACTGGCCATTACGAACCCTGCCATCAACGATGAGCCGGACAACCTGATCGTGGAGGTTGCACAGCACCTGGGTGATAATGTGGTTCGAACTATTGCCATGGATGTCACCGATGGTCTGGTTCGTGGGCAGAAAGTCAAAGATACCGGCAATGACATCATGATGCCGGTGGGTGAAGCCGGGCTCGGACGGGTTCTTAACGTCGTGGGACGACCGGTGGACGGACTCGGCCCGGTGAGTCAGGAAAAAATGATGCCCATTCACCGCGAAGCACCGAAATTTACCGAGCAGGACGTATCAGTCCGCGTGCTTGAGACCGGTGTCAAGGTTATCGATCTGCTGGTACCGTTTCCCCGGGGTGGAAAGATGGGGATGTTCGGCGGTGCCGGTGTCGGGAAAACCGTTATCATGATGGAAATGGTCCACAACATCGCCATGCAGCACGGCGGTATTTCCGTGTTTGCCGGAGTGGGCGAGCGCACCCGTGAAGGCAATGACCTTTACCACGAGATGAAAGATTCCGGGGTGCTTCCAAAGGCTGCGTTGATTTACGGTCAGATGACAGAACCGCCTGGAGCCAGGGCTCGGGTGGCGCTTTCGGCGTTAACGGCTGCGGAGTATTTCCGAGATGAAGAAGGCCAGGATGTGTTGATCTTTATCGACAATATCTTTCGTTTTACCCAGGCGGGTTCGGAAGTTTCAGCCATCTTGGGTCGAATGCCTTCGGCGGTGGGGTATCAACCGACACTGGCTGTTGACCTTGGTGAGCTTCAGGAGCGTATTACATCCACAGACAAAGGCTCGATTACGGCGGTTCAATGTGTGTATGTTCCCGCAGACGACCTGACTGACCCTGCGCCGGCAACAACATTTGCCCATCTTGACGGGACGGTGGTTCTGTCACGTCAAATCGTCGAACTTGGAATTTACCCGGCGGTTGATCCGCTGGATTCGACTTCCAGGATTCTGGATGCTGCTTTCATCGGAGAAGAGCATTATCTGGTTGCCCGCGAGGTACAGATGATCCTCCAGAAATACAAGGAACTTCAAGATATTATCGCCATTTTGGGTATGGAAGAATTGTCCGATGAAGATAAAATTACCGTGGCGAGGGCACGCAAGATCCAAAGATTTTTGTCTCAGCCGTTCCACGTTGCCGAAGCCTTTACAGGGAAAAGCGGCAGTTACGTAAAGATTGAAGACACTGTTCGGGCTTTCAAAGAGATTTGTGAAGGTAAACATGACGATATTCCGGAGCAGGCATTTTATATGGTAGGGGGCATTGAAGAGGTGATCGAAAGAGCCCAAAAAATGGCTGAAGCCGCATAAAGAAAAGAGAATATAAGGTTATAACATGGCTGAAAATATTAGATTAGAAGTTGTTACTCCTGAAAAGTATGTCGTCGACGAGGAAGTCCAGATTGCGGTGGCGCCCGGCAGCCTCGGTGAATTTGGTGTGCTTATCGGCCATACGCCTTTCTTGACCACCTTGAAGACAGGAGAGATGCACTATACAGATGCCAGCGGGGCACAAAGATATGTTTTTGTCAGTGGTGGATTCGCAGAGGCACTGCCTGACAAAGTGACCGTACTGGCGGAATCTGCTGAAAGGCGAAAGGATATCGACATTGACCGTGCCAAAGCCGCCATGGAGCGTGCCCAGGAACGTTTGGCCCAGAGCCAGGCTGAAGATATCGATTTTAACCGGGCAAAAGCGGCTTTGGAAAGAGCCCTGCACCGTGTAAGGCTCGTCGAAACCCCTAGATAAGCTTTTTATGCCATCGGATTTTGATTTTATAATATGACGTGATCCCCATAAAGGGGGAGGCGAATTTTATTTAAAGGGCAGACCCATTATTAGGTTTGCCCTTTTTTTGTTTGTT
>JASFGF010000241.1:0-5001 GCA_050123915.1 Desulfobacterales bacterium
ACGTCAAAGAAATAAAGGGCCGAAAAATTATTGTTGGCATTACCCTGTCAGTCAAAGGTAAGGTCTGTGCCCAAGGTGAAGTAGTGGCTGTGCAGATGCCTGAAGATTTTTCTCATAAATAACATCTTGTAATGATTTTATAAAAATTGCAGGAGGGAAAAACAAATGAAACAAGTCATGCTGATGATTAAATTGGCAGTGCTGGTGATATGTACGTTTTCGATACTGGCACTGACCGGGTGCAGCAAAGTCAATAAAGAAAATTATGATAAAATCAAAATCGGAATGAGCTATGAGGAGGTTGTTGGGATTTTGGGAAATCCGGATACCTGTGAAGATCCGATAGTGAAAACGAAAAGCTGCATGTGGGTCTCATCTGACAAGCAGATCAAAATCAAATTCGTGGCAGATATCGTTGCTTGGCGATCCAGCGAGGGCATCTAACCCCTAAACGGACCGTTTCAAATTTAACAGTATCTTGTAAAAATGGCACCCCAGACAAACACTGAAAAAACTCTCAAGCCCTGCGCATACACACAAAACAGCCGCCACAATATCACCGGGTAAATATAAATTTTTAAAGTATAGAATTAATATTGTTAAACAAAAAAGAAAGCCGATTTTAGCGGCAAATATTTTGGGCCCTGCGTTGACCCAGTTCGGTTTAGAAGGATAAGCCTTGACAATAAATTTTGATATCAATGAAATAGGGCTGATTTGATACCGGGTAAAACCACGAATAAAAAAATCAATCGCC
The DNA here is from genome assembly GCA_050123915.1 of Desulfobacterales bacterium. GTDB lineage: Bacteria > Desulfobacterota > Desulfobacteria > Desulfobacterales > UBA11574 > UBA11574. The sequence continues at coordinate 758 of JASFGF010000241.1, forward strand.
AGTACGATAAATATTCCAATATTATGCAAAATAATTCCGGAAACAGCCAATAAAAGGACAAATCCCGCGCCGATTTTTATTGATTTTTCGTTCATTTGTATATCCGAGATTGGGCAAGAAGGACTCATACAAAAGGCTCCGATCAAATATAGTGTTTCAAGATTCAAGATTTCATAATGTTAAATATAAAAGATGATCTCCAAATGTCAAATGCGGCATCATTATGTACTTATGATTTGAATGTCCATAAAGAAAAAAGGCGGTTTGAATCCTCCTTAGGTTAGAAAAGTCCCCGTAAATTGGAAAGGATAGAACACAAGATAAAAATTTTCCTGTATCAAACCAGTCGTTCTTGCAGAAACTGCTTCTAATTTAATTTGGGAACTGGCAGCTATTTTTTTTCATCTGTCTAATCAGACCGGAAAGTTGTTTTTGTGCCGCCCATAGTCGCAACGTCTGCCGATAGTCTTCGGCAGGGAATCCGAAAACCGTTTTTCCCGGCGCCACATCACTGATGACACCGGCATTTCCACCAAGTTTAGCCCCGTCACCAATGGTCACATGATCTTTAACCCGCGCACCACCGCCGATCATAACGCCATCACCTAGCGTTACGGATCCAGCCAGTCCGGACTGGCCGGCCATCACACAGGATCGGCCAATTTTGCAATTGTGGGCAATTTGAATAAGGTTGTCTATTTTCGTTCCGTCGCCAATCGATGTCGCACTAAACTTACCCCGGTCAATACAACTGCCTGCTCCGATTTCAACGCGATTTCCAATAATAACCGTACCGATTTGTGGGATCTTGACCAAGCCTCGACCATCGGGTGAGGGTCGAAAACCAAAGCCGTCGGCTCCAATGGTAACATTCGGATGTATGATACAACCATTTCCTATCCGGCACCATTCACGAATGACCGTACCGGACCAGACAATCGTCTGACTGCCTATGCTGGAGTCATCCAGTACTGTGACATTAGGATAAAGCTTGGTGTTCTTACCGATGACCACACGGGATCCAACATAGCAACCGGCCCCGATTGCTGCACCTTCACCAATGTTTGCTGTTGGGTCAACCACCGCAGTTGGATGTATGCCAGGCTCACATTTCGGAGGCGACGGCTCAAACAGTTGAAGGACTGATGCCAGCGCAAGATCGGCATCGGCCACACGGACAAGTGCCCGGTTCTTTCCGGGTTCGATATCTAAGATGTCGTTGACGATTGCGGCAGAAGCATGTGACTGGTCCCATAATTTTATGTATTTCTTTTCTCCAATAAACGTCAGCTGGTTTATTGTTGCCTCGGATATTTGTTCCACACCTGTGATCATAATCGTCGGACTGCCGCTAAGTGTACCGTTTACCGCTTGATTTATATATTCTGTTGTATATTGTTTCATAATTTCTCCTGAACAACGTCCTGAGTTTTGCATTAATATTTTCGGGGATGGATCAATCACTTAATAACAAGATTATTCTTGATAGTGATGAAAAGAAAAGGGCATCCCTTGAATATTAGAAGGAATGCCCTTTTTGCTCAGAATATAAGGTTAAATCACAGTGACATTTGTAGCTGAAGGACCTTTTTGTCCTTGCTCAATGTCAAAGGAAACTCGGTCGCCTTCATTGAGGGATTTAAAACCGTCTGCATTGATTGCAGAATGATGAACAAAAACATCTGCTCCGTCTTCCTGCTCAATGAATCCGAACCCTTTATGGTCATTAAACCATTTAACAGTTCCATTGGTCATGATAACATCCTCCTTTCATAAAAATTTCAACGTCACAAACTGGAGGGTGCCACTTTGACAAATGGATTGTTCCTTCAGAAAGAAACCGTCCCGCAGATCAAGCAGGACTTAATTGATTAGGTCTATAATAATCATTATATAGAAGGAAAGCAATCTAATTATTTGTTTTCTTAAAAAATATTGGATGCGCATTTAAGCGTGCAAAAACGTAATGTTAAGCGAAAACAAAACAAAGCCTCTATCAACTCTGTTTTAATATTCTCTTAATTATGCCGATAGCCCTTCCTATTTTTTGTGAAAATATCAAGTTCAAATTCGGGTTTTACAAAAATGCTGGTTTCAATTTTCTGACTAAACCAGAGTCGTCTTTTTTCTCTATCAGTTCAATATGTGGCCCCCATAATTCCTTATCATCTAAATTTTCACCGTACTTAACAATTTTGGTTTGAAAGAAAACATTCGAACATCAATAAAAGAATTGACAGCATATTGGATTAATTGTTAGAAAATTTAAGAAGTTACAAAGCAAAATCAAACTATAATTTAATTTGAAAGAAATTATAAAGATTTACAAAGAGATTATTGATTTGAAAATAGAAAATAAAATATTGGTTGTTAAAGAATTGCCTGATGGGTCTCCAGTCAGAATACCTTATTTTATAGTAGATTCAAAAAAGAATGGGCCTACTACCGGAATCGTCGCGACTCAGCATGGAAATGAGTTCTTTTCAATTGTCATTCTCAAAGAATTCTTGAAAATAAAATACCCTCTCAAAGGAAAAATAATCATCTTCCCTGTAGCAAACCCTTTGGCATATAATGTCAAAGAAAGAACCAGCAGGATAGATAGAAAAGATATGAATCGTTGCTGGCCTGGAAAGGAAGATGGCGTAATTACAGAAAAAATGTGTTACAACATATTCAAAATGCTTAATAGATGCGGTTGTGTATTAGATCTTCACAATGGTAACGATAACATTTTAGACACGCCTCAAGCAAGATTATATGAACCGAGATACCCTGATGTCCAAGATTTGATTGAACATCTTGATGTTCCATTTATTTTGCTAAGAAAAGAACCCCTTGAGAACACACTGGTAGGTTGCCTTCTTGACAGAAACATAAAAGCAATAACTGTTGAATTAGGTGAAGGAAAAAGAATCACTTATAAGTATATAAACAACGGGTTAAAAATAATAGAAAGCTTTCTAAGACATACCGGAAATCTTTCAAAACCTCATAAATTCAAATCAATACCTATAGATAATGACAAAATGAGAATAGTTAACGCAGAGAATAGCGGATTATTTATTCCCAATCTCCAACAGCTTGGGAAAAAAACAGATTATCTCGGGAATTTAATCAGTTTTCCTGATTTCTCTGAAAAAAAAATACGTACTCCCACTAAAGGACATATATTAAGTTTATGGGTAGGAGGTGTAATTACAAGAGGAGAACTATTGGCAAGAATAACTAAAGATTAAATTGCGTTTGAGATAGGTTCTAGTGTCACCTCAAACTTCTATTGAAATGCCGGGCTGGTTTTGTTTTGACAGCTTTCGCCTTCTGTTTTTCAAGTTTATCCAGGGCGATAATTAATCTATCAACATTTTTAGCCATTTTATTGAGCTCTCGGATTACAGCCTTCAGATTCTTTTTAAGGTTTACTGTTACTTTATCCTCTCCCTTTATAAGTTCAAAAATTTTCTTGCCGGCAGGTACTTGTTTAATCCGATATTCCAATTTAAGCGCATCGCTTTTCGTCATTTTAAAACTGGCACCAACGAATTCAATTGGCCTCCGGGACCTTGTATATTTGGCTCCTTTACCTGAATTATGCACTGTCAACCGGTTTTTCAGGTTATTGGTTATCCCGCAATACAAGGATTCATCAGAACAGCGAATCAGATAAACAACCCATCGCCTTTTATTCATTTTCCCTTTCCAGCCAAAGAATTATTTTTGTTTTCCTATTTTCTAACAAATTCCTAATTAATTCCAAATAATCTTCGGTTAAATAGGTGATAATATCAAATTCTGAAGGTTGAGCTGTCAAGGGGTAATTTGACTTTCCTTATGATTCTGCCAAAACAAGTTTAGGTCGAAACAATTTACCAACATACTAGAAAAAGCATCAAATCCGATGCAGCGTTAAACTAAGAGGATTATTATGAACGTTAATCGACTGATAATCAAGGGTAAGCAAACAGGCGAAGACATTTATCTGATAGGCTTTGAAGACGAGTCAGAGCAAGGCTTTGTTGCCAATTTAGAACATGGCCTCCGGTGGTATCCGCACAGTGCTCATTCAATATTTGGCCATAGTGACGGCTGGGAACCATACAAAAGTCCCAGAGACAGAAAAATCCTTGAGCGAGTGGCCCGATTAAAACGAGCGGGTGAGTAACGAAGTTAAAAAACTATGCTAAATAAGCTGCAGGCAACAGGCTTTAAGTTGCGAATTAATCTGCAACTATTTTTTATATACC
>JASFGF010000242.1:0-4999 GCA_050123915.1 Desulfobacterales bacterium
AGCCAGGGATAAATTCTTAAAAAATGTTATGAGATTATGCTCATAACATACAACGCCTTGTTTTTTTGTCAAGCAGATATCATACAGTAACGTGTAAAAATCATTTTACAAAATTTCAGTATAAATAGAAAATCATACGTGATGCGCCATATATCAAGGAATCGTTTTGTTTTCGGGAAGCATCATAATAAATGGTATGGCGATGAAACCTATTGCTGCGCTGAGACAGTAGGTAGCCGGAAGCCCTATATGGTCGGCAATCATTCCGACCAGAACCACGATTGCTGATCGCGAAATAAACGATACCATCATAAATATTCCATTGGCTGCTGATGGGCCGCTAAGCGCATTTTCCTGTACGATTGCAAGCATGACAGGTGTGGTTGAAAGGAGGGTAAACCCTGTGACGAGAAGCATGACAAATCTTAGCAGTCCATCGGTATATACGAATAATAGCAGACCGATAGGCGCACATAAGAGAGATATTGCCAGAATTTGTTTTCGACCAAAATAATCGCTGAGTGTGCCGGACGACAGGACGCCTGCCACACCAATGGCTTCAAAGGCGGTTAATCCGAATCCAGCCAGCCAGATATTTCCAGTTTCCAGCTGGATTAAAGTTGGCAAGAATGTGGTTATTGAAGCATGCATAAATCCCCGGGAAGCCAGAATGCCTGTTAGCGGCAGGAGAATGTTTTTCATTTCGCGACAGGTGGAAAGTAACGGTTTCCTGTCTGATTTTTTTACCCTTACATCAACACCGAGAAATTTGAAATATAGCCAGACCGAAGCTAAAATTCCAAAGACCATAATGGGGTAATAACTGTTAAGGCTTGAAGCTGAGACCGCCCCGACAGCAATCATAGGCCCTATTGTTCTGGCCAGTTCACCCCCTGTCATAAAAAAACTCATCCCTTTGCCTTTTCTGTTTCCAGCCAGTTGTGATACCATAACCGGTGCAGGAACATGAAAGACAGCCACACTAACGCCTGTAACAAAAAGGAGAAGCAACAGGACGCCATAGCTGGGAGCAAGACCTAAAAGGCTCATCGGAATGGCTGTGGTTGCCGGAGCGAGAATGATAAAGTAGCGGGCGTTTATCCGATCGGCCAACAGGCCGATAAAGGGATTAAAAAGGGCGGGTATCTGCATTATTGTGGAAAGAAAACCGGCCTGAGTCAGGGTCATGGAGAATTTTTCGATGAGCAGAGGGAGGAGTGGGGCAAAAAAGCTGGTATAAATATCATGGATAAAGTGACAGACAGAAACGGAAAGCACTTTTCCGGTTTTAAACACCCCATTCGTTTGAGGATTTAGATTGTTATCCATGGGCGGGTTCATATAAACTTTACGCGGAAAGGTGCCCCTTATTAAAAGCGTCTATTGTGATAACGTATATTGAAAGTTATTTTAAAAAGTAACAGGCATTTTCTCATTCGTTTGAATTCATGCCAATATTAATACCTGCTGTGAGATCTTTCAGATGTTTTAATCGTTTTAGCAGATCCTCTGCTTCCAATTCTCCCGGATCCACAGGCAATTGTACCAGCACGCCGAGTCCCTCACTGGCCTCATGAAATTCATCGGATGATAGTGGACTGACCGCAGCGCAATTGATCATCGGGTTTATCGAAAGCAGTTTTTTCATAAATTCAATCCCCGTCATATCGCCAATGTTTTCATTGACGATGACAAGATCAACAGGATTATTTGATAATGTTTCCAGAGCCTTTTGTCCGGTTGCCGCCCAGGATAGTTCAACATCATCCTTTTGTTTCAGTACCTTATCAAATTTAGAAAAAGGTTCTTTTTCAGATGTGACCAGCAATATTTTTATCATATCTCTCCTCCTGAACAACTCATTTTCTTGAATAATTTTTTAAAATTTTTTTATGAAAAGGACCGTAGGAAATTTGAAACAGCATGTCAAGAATCTATGAAAAGTAAACTTGACATAGTACGTTTTTAGTCATAGATATGCGTGATAAATTATTACCTGAATCTTGCACAGGAAAATCACCAATTCGTGCAAAATATAGGTTTAAAACAAACTAAATCAGGGAGTTGTGAGATGAATTCGTTAAATCGTGATGAAAATAATCAATCCGAAATTTTATTTAAGAAAAATACCGGAGATCAAGAACAGATGCTTTTGAGTTGCGGGTATTCGGAAAAGGCCGTTCGATATTTTATTGAACAGCCATATATGGGAACTCTGTCGGATGCCGATCAGGTCTCCGAGATGCTGGGATCCTGCGGGGATACCATGAAAATCTATCTCAAAATCGATGATCATACCATCACGGATATCAGATACCAGGTGCTCGGCTGCCCGGGGGCGATTTCCGCTTCTATGGCTGCGGTGGACCTGGTTAAAGGCAAAAGCATTGAACAGGCCAGAAATTTGAATGACGGAGATGTGTTCAAACAGCTTATTGATCTTCCAGTTAAAAAACACCACTGCATACAGCTTGCCGTTAAAACACTTCACAAGGCCATTGATGAATATAAAAACGGGCACAGTGAGTTAAAGGATGTGGAATGCCCATTGACCTGCGCTGCTCCGCAGGATTGTTGTAAAAAATGATTACATTTCAGCAACCTTGTCTGGACGATTTACACTTGCAACCGGCTGTGTTGCACGGAGAACTACTTGTTCGGTAGTGCTACCGAATGACGCTAAGGAAGATTCGATTATTTTAGTGTGATGCGCTAAGACAATGAGATCACAGTCCTTTTCTCGAGCGAACTTTACAATTTCAACATACGGAATACCTTCCCAAACTTCGATTCTATAATTATCAAAACCATCCAATTGAGATATATATTTTTTCTCGATCTTCTCTCGGGCATCCTTTATCATTTCTTCAATTTCCGCCTGCTGACGAACCTGGCCGGCTTCACCGTAATAGATATTCAAAGCATGGAAAAAATGAAGCTTGGCTTCAACTTCTTTTGCCAATTTGTACGCAAAGGGAAAGGCCGAATCAGATGCTTTGGAAAAATCGGTTCCAAATACAATATTTGAAAATAGCTTCAGACCGGAAGTGCATGGTCTGCTAATAATAATAACCGGGCAGCGAGCGGATTTCGCAACCCTTTGCATTGTGTTTCCTACCACACTCCTTAACCGCAAAGGGCCAACGCCCTCCTCGCGTGTGTGGGCACCCATGATAATAAGGTCAACATCCTCTTCGTGCGCCTTTTTCAATATTTCCTTATCAGGTCGCCCCACCTTGGCTTCAAGAACAACGTTTTCGGTATTCTCCAGTTTCTCAGCATATAAGTTTTTCATTTCTTCAATTACCAATCCCGCATATTCCTCATCCATCACTTTTTTTTTGATGGTTTTGCTTTTCTTGTCAAAAGGAGTATAATTGATCCTATGCACGCCAAAGACGTGAAGAATGATTAATTTCGCCCCCCACTTGAGCTGTATATCAAACGCCACTTTGGTTGCATTGTCACAGTTAGGTGAAGCTGTTGTGGCAAGTAGTATTTTCTCAAACATCTGTCACCCCCTTATTTCACATTGTTTTGGGACACCATGAAAACTAAGTTTATATGCTATCCCATAAATAAATTCAGAAAGAGTATAGATCGTAAGTTCACGTTTGAGATATCATGAAAAAGTGTTATAAACATGGTGTGATTTTATCTGAATTCCATACTTTTCTGCCAAGTTTCTTCTTTAATTCATTTTAGGTATAATACCGCCTACCAGCGGTTCATAGATCCTGTATTCAGTTTTTTTTGCGGTCACGGCATCTATCTTTTCCTGTATGGTCGACCTTTCTTTGCTGTGCAGCCATTTTTTCCAGTGCTCAACAGATTGCCATGTGCTGATGACCAGATAATCAGTTTCACCGGGCGGGTCGATACACTTTAGTGTTTCACCTGAAATATAGCCGGGTTGCATGGTGGCCAGGGACCGTAATTTTACAATGAGCGGTGACAGTTCATCTGCTTTTTCTTTTACAAATTCTCGTCTGATAAAAACCTCAATCGCCATATTTCCCTCCTCTCCGTTATAGCTATAAACTTCGATCTTATCGTGGTTAAGCGCTATGGAGTTGTCGTACCTGTTCCACAATCAGGGATTTAAGCCGATCTAGTGAAACTGGATATGGTTGTATCGGAATTCCCATCCAGTCCGAATATTCAAGGAATTCTTCCGGATGTTCGGCCATATATTCGTCTACATATCCGATACCATCCAAAACGATCGCCCCGCCCGTGTGGCGGGGAAAATTTTCGTTGGCCAGGCCCTTGTCCCAACCTTTAAATACCTTATGTCTAAATTTGATCCAACCCGGCACCATCCACCAAACCTTTTCACCACCGGCAATTTCTTGTGCAATTGCTTCTCGTTGCGCTTCACCGGCAATCATATCCATGCAATGAGTGGCCTGAATTCTGGACACCTTCGGACCTTGCTCCGAGATGATTTTCTGCATGGTACGTGTGGGTTCGTCAGCGTTTATATAGCAGAATTTACCACCATACATCACAAGGACCTTGTCTGCCTTTTTTCGGGCCATGTGTATTCGTTGAACAAGCTGACGTTCCAATTCTTGGACGTCTTCATGGAGCCCCGGTGTTGTAAAAAATAAATGAGGGGTATCCAGAAATCCCTCTTTTTTTAAATAGTTCAGCTCCATGCTCAACGTTCCGCAGGATACAACGGCGATATCCGAAAATGATACATCATTCATTTTTTAACCTCCGTGCTGTTATGATCAGCATTTTCAACCTTTGGAACCGACTGGATATTCACTCTACATGGATCAAGGGGCCTTTTTATTCTCCTTGAAGGAGATCCTTAATCGCTTTTTCCAGTCTTGCTTTGGACTCTACACCCACGATTTGATCGGCAATACTGCCTTTTTTAAAAAAAATAAGGTTAGGAATGGCTTGTATACTGTATTTTCGGGGAGTAATTGGGTTCTCATCGACATTACATTTAGTAAATTTTACTTTGTCGCTAAAAGATCTGGCC
>JASFGF010000243.1:0-4999 GCA_050123915.1 Desulfobacterales bacterium
GGATGTCGGTTTTCGAGTTTGCAGATATCTGAAATGACTATGAGAAACAGATTTTTTACATTAATGGCCTTATTGGGAATATGTCTTGCAAAAACCACATGGGCAGGAACTGTGCCGACAGGATTCCTCTATGAATCAAACGTACCGCTCGAAAAATATTCAGGACGACCCACCTATTTTGTTCAAAATGACCCAAAGATACCCTCGGACAACGTTTCTACCGATGATGCCTCAACAACCCATAAAGATACAAACAAACCAAAGACGTTGACACCAGAAAAAAATGCTCCCAAAAAGTCAAAACCAATGAAACCATTCGTTCCTTCAGAAACGATTCCAGTGGATCAAGGGGTGGATTTTCCTTACGATATCTGACACCTCAATTAAGCAAAAAAATGCTGATAAATATAAAAAGAACCAACATCGAGAATTCACTATGAAAAAAAAATTGCCGATATCCATGGAGTTTATTTACCAGCTTTTCTCCCTGATTCTGATTATCATTTTTGTTCATGCCGCTTACGTCGGCATCATTCGTCCCAATGCCGACGCCATTTTGGCCCGTCAGGCCGAGATGCTCCAAAAAGACAACACGAAAATCACCGAACGCTCCGCCTATGTGTTGATTCGCGATTATGAGCAGGAAGCCTGTTTTATTCTCATGTTTTGGGCGCTGGCCATCATGGCGTTTAAGGCTGTTACCACCATAAGATACCGTTCGTTGTTACAACAGGATCTGATTCCTTTGGCCGAAGGCGTTCGTATATTGCCTGAAGACACCCGGGAACTGTCCCGGGGAATTCAAGCGCTGCCGACATATCAACAAAACGGATTGCTTCCCAGAGCATTGCTGGCCGGTTTGCAAAGATTCAGTTCAACACACAACATTCAGGATGTGGCAGATGCCACCCGTGCCTACTGTTCGGCCGAAGGTGAACGATTGGAATCTGAATTGTCTATGATTAGATATATTGCGTGGGCCATTCCATCCATCGGATTTATCGGCACGGTACGAGGCATTGGAGATGCACTTGGGCTGGCGTATCAGGCCATTGAAGGAGAAATTTTCGGTGTTACCCGCAGCCTGGGGGTAGCGTTTAACTCAACGTTGATTGCACTTCTCATCAGCATTGTTCTCATGTTTATGCTGCACCAGCTTCAGCTCTTGCAGGAAAGATACGTCCTGGAAACCGAAGCATATTGTGAGGAGAGATTGACCAGGCATCTGCATACCAAAAATCCATTGGACAAGGTGTATAAATGACACTTTTAGGGCTTGAACTCAGCGATGCCGGAATCCTGGTTGCCGGCGACAATCCGGCAAGATTGTTAACCGTTGACGGGCAGGAACAAGAAAGCCCGGGGTTCGCCATCCCGGAAAAAGAGCGCCTGCTCGTCGGAAAACCGGCATCAGACAAGGCACATCTCTTTCCGCTTCAAGTCATCAACAGATTTTGGGATCAATTGAATACAGAACCTTTGAAACTAAAAAACCGGCATGCGCAAAATCATGCTGAAATCGCATACGCCCATCTTTTTCACATCTGGGAAATGGTTAAACCCTATGGCGATGAGATGATCATCGCTGTACCCAACTTTTACAGCAAAGAGCAACTGGGACTTATTCTGGGCATGGCCCAGGAGCTTTTGGTTCCTGTTAAAGGTTTCGTATCACTTCCCATCGCCGCATCATATCACGCTGATCCAAATGCAATGCTGTTGCACCTGGACATCCATTTGCACCGATTCGAAATCACCCATCTTTATCAGGATGAATATCTAACAGCAAAGCAGTCCATGACATTCCAGGAAATCAGCCTGGAACAGCTATACCGGGGCTGGGTGGAAACCATTGCCGAAGAATTTGTGCATACCACAAGATTCGATCCCCTTCATCAAGCCATAACGGAACAGGAACTTTATAACCGCCTGGCCACTGCCCTTGATATTTTTAAAAATCAAAGCTCCTTTTTATTTGAACTATCGAACGGAAAAGATCGCTATCGAATTAATCTTCTCCGTGATGTGTTGTTTCAAAAGAGCAAGAAAATATATGATGATATTTGCCGATCCATCGAAAAAATGCGAGATGACCATGGTAAAAACAATCTTCTGACCGTCCTTCAGACAACCCATCGAGTCGCCTGGCTGCCGGGATTAAAGGATAAACTTTTAGAAATAGAAAACTGCAAAATCATTGAGCTCGAACCCGGAGCCGGTGCTCTGGGAGTTTTAAAGCTCCGGGACCAGTTGATGGACCGGCATTTTAAAAATGGCGCATTTTTTTTTACCCGCCGTCCCTGGCAGCAGACAGAATCTAAAATTTCCCGGGCCATTTCTGATAAACCTGCGGATGCGATACATCCCTCCCATTTACTCTATCATGATATGGCCTATCCCATCTCCGAAAAACCGCTCATCATTGGCTGTGATCATTACCCTTTTGGAAAAGGCATTCATATTGAAGCAAAACCACCCGATGTTTCCAAAAAGCATTGCACGGTTCAACGTGAAGATGACAGCATTGTCCTGACCGACTTCAGCAGTCAGGGAACGTTTGTCGATAATAAACAGGTCAACAAACGTGCGATACTAAAACTCGGCCAAATCGTTCGTCTCGGAACATCTCGGGAAACCATACGACTCATTGCCTGCCTGGAAACCGATGAAACGTAGAAAATTAAATGTATTCAGCTTATCTTTTATTGACTGCATCTGCTGCGGGTTAGGGGCAATTATTCTTTTATTTGTTGTTGTAAACGCCAAAAGCGCCCATCGACGAGATGCCATGACGTCGGATTTGCGTGCCCAAGTGAACAAACTGGAACAGCAGGTTTTGGACGGCAAAAAAAATTGGGTCGAGTCTCGCAATATCCTTTCTGAAATTGATGCCGACCTGGCGACCACACAGGGGCGATCCCGTGAAATCATAAACATACTCAATGAAAAAAAGGTTGAGCTGGCGGACAGGGACAAGGACACTCTGGCCAGCAAAAAACACATCAATCAGTTAAAAGCGGATTTAAAGTCACTTGAGGAAGAGCTCCGGCGGCTAAAAGCCGGCGCCAAAACACAGGATGACCTGGGTTCCAGGTTACGCCCGTTTCCTGGGCAGGGAGATCGCCAGTACCTTACGGATTTAAAAATGGGGGGAAAGCGGATCTTTATTCTCCTGGATGCCTCTGCCAGCATGCTGGATGAAACCATTATCGGGATTATTCGCCGGCGTAATTTAACAAATGTTCAAAAAAAAAGTGCTCCCAAGTGGCGGCAGGTGGTAAAAACCATGAACTGGCTGATCACTCAGCTTCCAGCAACCAGTCAATTTCAAATATACATCTTTAACGAAACTGCACGCCCTTTACTTGAACATTCAAAAGGAACCTGGCTGGATGCCGGCGCCATAGACCCGTTAAACCTTTCGGGAGAAAGTTTGAACCGGCTGGTTCCGGAAAAAGGAACCAGTCTGATAAACGCAATCAAATCGATCAACAAGATGAAACCGACTCCGGACAACATATTTTTGCTGACCGACGGGTTGCCGACCATGGGAAGCAGCAAGCCATGGCAAACAAGGGTTTCCAGTAAAAAACGGGTAAGTCTGTTTAACGAAGCAATTTCACAATTGCCAAAAAGCGTGCCGGTGAACATCATACTTTATCCCATGGAAGGGGACCCCATGGCTGCTGACGCCTATTGGCGCCTGGCCAAAAAAACCAGGGGATCATTTTTTTGTCCCTCGAAAAACTGGCCGTAAAAACAACTTCAAATGACATGGATTTAACCCTATGAAAAAACTCAGACGGGACATCGATATATTCAGCCTTTCCTTTCTGGACTGTATCTGTTGCGGATTCGGCGCTATCATTTTGTTGTTTGTTTTGTCCAAATTTGCAGAGCCGGTGGTCATTGAACAGATCAAGGAAGACATGCAGGCTGAGATTGTTCGCCTGGAAAACGAACTCTTTGAAATCCGGGGTGACAGCCAGATTCTGAATCGCGACTTGACTTCAAAAAAGGAACAACTGTCAAAAGAAAAACAAAAGCTGGCCCGCCTTCAGGGCGATCTGTCGGCGATTAAAGGCCGATTCTTAACCTCCAAAGACGATGCCAGGGTTCAAAATATTATCGAAGGCAAACTGGCCATTGCCCGTCAGGAGCTGACCGAAGAAATGAAGCGGCTTTATAAAATCCTTCCTAAAAAGAGGATCCGTTCTGTGGGGGGTATTCCCATGGATAGCGAGTACATTGTTTTTATCATCGACACATCCGGAAGCATGCAGCGAAATGCCTGGAGCCTGGTCCGAAAAAAAATGCAGGAGACACTTGAAATCTATCCGAAAGTTAAAGGCATCCAGATAATGAATGATATGGGAAATTTCCTGTTTTCACAGTATGCCGGAAAATGGATACCCGACACTCCCGCCCGGCGCAGGGCCATCATCTCAGCCCTTGGCTCCTGGGTCTCTTTTAGCAACAGCAGCCCGGTGGAAGGAATTACCGCAGCGATCAATATGTTCTATTCAAAAGATAAAAAAATAAGCCTTTATGTATTCGGTGATGAATTCAGCGGTTCCGCTATCCAACCGGTCATCAATGAGGTGGACAGAATCAACAAGGCAGCAAAAGACGGTTCTCGCCGGGTCCGAATCCATGCCGTAGGTTTTCCGGTGGTTATGGAACAAACGAACCAACGCGGCAACACCGGCGAACGCTTTGCCACCCTGATGCGCGCCTTATGTCAGAAAAACGGTGGCACCTTTGTGGGGCTGAACAGCACAAGACCTTGAAACATCTATAACCTATCTCAAAAACAATCTAAGTGCCCATCCATGAATAAAATTTTAGGCATCACTATTTTTCCAATCCAGAAATGAGAATTTATTCGCAAGATCAAGAAAATCAAGGGATTGCGAGGAGACGCACCTTAGTACGTCGCACAAAAAAATCCCGCAGATTGGCGCCGATATTGCGGAAAAAGGCCATTTATGGATAGAAA
>JASFGF010000244.1:0-4995 GCA_050123915.1 Desulfobacterales bacterium
AGGGGGCAACTATCGAATCTATATTACGGTCCGTTTTATCCAGCCAGGCAGTAAAGTGAAAGATGGTTCCGGGTTTACCGTTGCCTGGACGATCAAAGGTTGACGACTGCTGATTATTTGAAGTTTTGAAAGGATCCTTTAATCGAAAATCTTCAATGTTTAGTTGAGAGTTGACAGGGCTTTCCGCCCAAATATCACCTCCCATCATGTTTGAGATTTGCTTGCATATTGAAAGTCCCAAACCTGTACCACCATATTTTCTGGTGGTTGAACCGTCAGCCTGCTTAAATGGTGCAAAGATAGTGGACAATTTGTCTTTTTGAATGCCGATACCGGTATCGATCACTTTTGTATGAATTTTTACTTGGGTATCATTTTCATCTTCAGCATCTATAAAAAGCTCGATTTCACCGGATTCGGTAAACTTCACTGAATTCGACATAAGATTGGTCAGAACTTGCTGAAACCGGAACGGATCTCCTTTGACAAGTGAAGGAAGGTGATCTCCGATGCGGCAAAGAATTTCAACAGGTCTTGATTGTACTTTTGGAATGGTGAGTTCACAAATATCGTATGCAATACGTTCGGGATCAAACTCGGTTTTTTCCAAATCAAGCCGTCCTGCTTCTATTTTAGAAAAGTCGAGGATATCGTTGATTAATGACAGAAGAGCATCGCCACTTCTTCGTATTGTTTCCACGTAATCCAACTGATTTGGACTTAGATCGGTATCGAAAAGCATTTCGGTAAAACCAATAATTCCGTTCATTGGTGTACGAATTTCGTGACTCATGTTGGCGAGGAAGTGACTTTTGGCTTTATTGGCTTTTTCCGCAGCTTCACGCGCCTGCTTAAGGTTATCGTTAGTCTTTCTTAACTGAGCTGTTTGCTGTGCAATCTCAGATTTAAGAGTCTGCGAATACTCTTCTTGTTGTTGTTGAATGATTTGGTAACCGCGATGATTATCTTCTAAAATTTCCTGATATTTATTTTCGAGGACACTAAATTTCCGATCATATTGTTTTCTTATAGTACTTAAAAAATCCTGTTCATTCTGGAGGGAAATTTGGGACCGGAACAGTTCAATACACAATTGAATAGCAGTGTGTCCATATTGCTCGATGAATGAATCAGAACCATCATTTGGCAAAAAATATATTAGCACAACATTTAATTCTTGAATAAAGATTGCGTTTACAAAATCTTTTTCATTCAATTCGAACAAAAACACGCCTTTTTCCTTTTGGGCACGATGAACAATTGTATTGCGGTCATTGAAAGATGGTACGAGGTCGTCTCCATACAAACAGTCTCTATAATGATTTAAAATAAGCTGAAACTTGCCTTGAGGCATTTTTTTTCTCAAGAACAAATCGAAATCTTTGAGTTCTGTTTCCTGATCTGTAAATTCACTAAATATATCTCCAGGGATATACATCTATTTTACTCCTCGTGAGGTGTATAAAGATCCTTGGCTTTCGAAATCTCATTCGGCAGGTCTCTAACAAGCGCTTTATATTCTTGTACATTTTCGCGAATGTGGTTGGCAAGTGGAGGTGAAAGTGTCTTCTTCATTCCGGGAATAGCGGTATAATCCAATTGCGATACAATATATTCTGCCAGTTGAATAACGCCTGTAAGACTTGAAGGGGAGACATGTTCCAGGATTTTATGATGGCGTTGAATACCTTCCTGGACTTCAATGGGAAGTTGCCAGTCTTTAGCCAAAAGATATCCGATCTCGCAATGATCCGTACCGATAATTTCTTTTTCGTACTCGGTGATCGGTTTTGAATTTTCATGGAAGGTGTTGTATGTTTTATAAAATAAATCGGGCGTCGTCTGATCTTCGACAATCATACCGATGTCATGAAGAATGCCGCATAAAAACGCATCTTCTCCATTTAAACCAAAAATTCTTTCCATAAGCATTTGACTGCAAATACTGACGGCAGCACAATGTAGCCATAAATGGTTTCTGGAAAAAGCATTCTTGCTATTTTTGTCTTTGAATAGTTCCTTTAAGCCTTCAGTCACGATCATGTTGCGAAGGTTATTAATGCCGATAACGACAACCGCTCTGGAGATGCTGTTGACTTTCTGCCTCAGGCCATAATAAGGACTGTTGGCGCCACGAAGTATTTTCAAAACAAGGGTTGGATCCATTTTGATCATTTTTTCGAAATCTTGCATGGTGCTGTTTTCATCAGAAATCAGTTTCGTAAGCTTAATGGCAATATGAGGCAGGGTTTTGGCCGTGGTAAATTTTTTAAGCAATTCCCTTGCAGTTGGCATTAATTGGTCTCCTCATTGCTATATGGTAGTGTTGAAATCCTTTCAAAAATTAAAGCACAAAATATGCCAACTCTCTGATTATACGTATTGTTTAATCGATTAGTGTTCTATAAAGTGTTTTTATTTAAAAATTCAATCCTTCCATTGCAAAACCACATCCTAAATAAAAAAAAATCTATAAAAATAGGGATAAAATTTTCCTAAAGCTTGAATCAGAATTTGAGAGAGTGTTAAATTTCTGACACATTCTTAAAAAAATAGTGTATTTTGAAAATATATGTCGTTGAGATGTGAAAACTATAACAAAATATGTCTTGACAACTTTACCAATTTGCGTCAAGATTTATTTATGCTCAATCCACTTTCGCCAATTCCATTATATCATCAGCTATCGAACATTATTCTGGATAAAATACGGTCAGGAGAGTATCCGCCAGGCTCAAAAATTTTATCCGAGAATGAGCTTGCTGCCCGTTACAGCATAGGAAGGCCTACGGCCAGACAGGCGACGGATCTTCTAGTCAGAAAACGCATCCTGATGCGCAAGAGGGGGGCAGGAACCTTTGTATGTGATCTGCAAAAAGAGGTTGACCTTTTTTCATTGGCCGGCACAACATCAGCTTTCAATAAAAAAGGGATAGAGGTTACGACGCATATCCTTCAAAATATTCGGCTGGAACAAACCAAATATGATCCGGAAAATCCTTTTTCAAAAAAAAAGGCTTATTTTTATTCCCGGCTCAGTCGGGTTGAAAAGGTGCCGGTTCTTATCGAAGATATGTATCTACATGATATATTGTTTAAGGAGATAGATAAGATTGACCTGTCTCGCCGATCTCTTTCTCAAGTTGTCGATGAACACTATTACATGAAACCCAGCAGCGGCAGACAAAACTTTAGAATTGGGTATTTGACAGGGGAAAAAGCGAATACTTTAGAGGTTACGTCAAACACCCCAATTCTTATGGTGAAACGATTTTTAAACTTTGATCAAACAAAAAACGCTATTTATTCAGAACTTTATTGTCGAACGGATCAATTCGTTTTTTCACAAAGTTTGGGAGGTTATTCGTAATCTAAGTCGAACGATGATATTCACGAACGGATCTTTTATGAATACGGAGATATTGCGATGAAAGACAGAGGATATTACGACGGTTTCGGAGGGGCTTATCTCCCTGAAATCCTTGTTGCCACTTTTGATGAACTGGTCGAAACATTTCAAATGGCAAAAAACGATTCCGGTTTCTGGCAGGAATATGTTGATATCATGTCCACATATTCTTGCCGCCCGACACCCCTGACATTTGCCGAAAACCTTACGAAGCATTTTGGGGGAGCCCGTATTTATATCAAGCGGGAGGACCTCAACCATACCGGCGCGCACAAGGCCAATAACGTAATGGGACAAGGGCTTTTGGTAAAACGAATGGGAAAAACGCGAGTCATTGCAGAGACCGGTGCAGGCCAGCACGGAGTTGCCACGGCCACAATGGCTGCGAGATTTGGATTCAAGTGCACCATCTATATGGGTGAGGTCGATGTCCAACGACAGCGTCCAAATGTATTTTGGATGGAACGATTGGGTGCAGAGGTTGTTACGGTAAGGGAAGGGACCCGGATCTTAAAAGATGCCATTAATGAATCTTTCCGGGACTGGGTGACAAATATGGATACCACCCATTATGTGCTGGGCACGGCATGTGGTCCTCATCCTTTTCCGGAAATGGTTTCTTTTTTTCAATCGATTATTGGAAAAGAAGCCAGAAAACAGATCCTTGAAAGAGAAGGCAGGCTTCCTTCACGCATTTATGCCTGTGTCGGCGGGGGTTCCAATGCATTGGGTATCTTTCAATCTTTTCTTGATGATCCGGTTGAACTTGTGGGCGTTGAGGCGGCAGGAAAAGGATTGGAGACCGGACAACACGCATCCCGTCTTTCTTCCAAAGATGCCAGCGTCGGTGTTGCCCAGGGATATAAAACATACTTTCTTCAGGATGGTGACGGCCAGATGAAAGAGACGCACAGTGTTGCGGCTGGTTTGGATTATGTCGGCGTTTCACCGATTCTGGCGAACTTTTCTGAAAAAGGTCGGATTCGATTCGAAGCAGCGACAGACAAAGACGTCGTTGATGCCCTTTCGCTTACCATTCGAAAAGAGGGCTTGATTCCCGCACTTGAGTCAGCTCATGCTTTCGCACAGGCTTTTAAAGAAGCCTCCGCAATGTCAAAGAAAGATATTGTTTTGATCAACCAATCCGGCAGAGGAGACAAGGATATTTTTACCGTTGCCGATGCCTTTGCAGATCCAAAGTGGCAAGAATTTATAAAGGAAAAAGCGGAGGAATATCATGCTTGAATCATATCTGAAGCAAAGGCTCAAAGAAAAAGAGATTCTGTTAATGACACATATTGTGCTTGGATATCCCACATACGAAGATGCTTTCAGAATTATTGAGGCAATGGTAAATGCCGGAGTTGACCTGATGGAACTGCAAATCCCTTTTTCAGAACCGATAGCTGACGGCCCTATCATTTTACACGCCAATCAAAAAGCACTTGTAGAAGGAGCATCCGTACAAAAATGCATGGACTTTGCCCGAAAAGTTGTAAAATCCTTTGATATCCCCTTTCTGTTTATGAGTTATTACAATATTCTTTTTAAGTACGGAGTTGATCGGTTTGCCGGTGAGATGCACA
>JASFGF010000245.1:0-4963 GCA_050123915.1 Desulfobacterales bacterium
GAAGCGCTTCCAAATGCCACAAATGCAGCGATGAAAACTGCCAGTGCGATGAATATATAGGTCTTTTTTTTCATTTTTCCTCCAGTTTGTTTTTATGGGAAGTGCCCTTCAACCCATGGGCACCTTACGATTAAATATTTTTTTCCTTTACTTGATCTTTTCAAAATCACCCGGTTTCCAGGTTTGGTCAAAAAATGGCTGGGTCGGGCTGTAGAGACGCAGCAGGGTAAACCAGCCCTTGCCGGGAACCGTGCGAAGATAGTTCGACTTTGGAGCCCCTTTTGGCAACTTCGGACCGAAATAAAGATCCACCGAGCCGTCCTTGTTATATTTTAACTTATCCAGCGAGCCGATGGAAGGAAACGGCTGGCCGTTTTTCAGCCCCGAGGCGTTCTTCCCATCATACAGGGTTACCGACCAGAAATTGGCCGCCGGGACATCCGGCGGCAGGCGCAGCTTGTAGGATGACCCGCCCGACAGGTGGTTGCCGTCGGCATCGCGGTAAGCGAAGGGGTATTTTGAGCCCTTGCCCACCATGTTCATCACCATCGCCGGGCTGATCGAGTAGCCGATCTTGAACATACCCATCCTGGCGTCAATGTCGATGTAGGTTTCCTGCTTGAATTCCACATCAAGGACATTGAGTACATTGTGCCACTGTCGATCTTTGTAATAGAGCGTGTTGGGGAGTACATCCCCGTGGCGCACTGCCTGGGCCATCTTCATGCCGACATCGGCACCGGCGCTCAGAATCTGTTTCATGCGCTTGTCTGGTTCAAACGGTTTGTCCTTGACGATCCCAAGGGATGCCATCATCCCGCGCATGGACCAGTCTTCCGGCCCAACAAATTCATGAGCGACAAACTCAGCCAGCCCCTCGAAGTAGCCGTAGTCCATGGGGAAGAGCATGTTGGCGGGCTGGCCGGATCCGTTGGGAAAGATCATTTTGGGCGGATTGTTTTTCTTGTTCAATGGGTAGATGCGCGTCTTTTCCATGAGCGCGACGGCCTCTTTCGTATCTCCCTTTTTGTCCCGGAATGCCCGCCAGAATACAAAGACATTGTAGGTCGGACTTTTGAACGTTAAATACCCCTTTGGACTTTTTACCTTGTGGTCGGGAGGAAGGATCAAATACTTACCGCCCTTTCCCTTGTCCGGTCCCACAAAGCCCACGTCGGTGAGGGGCCGGTGCCAGAAATCGTCCAGTATTCCCTGGAGTTTGGGCGGCACCTCGATTACGGTCGGCCCGTCCTTTTTCAGATCGAGATAACCCATACCGTAAATGACATCGGAGTTCGGCGTGCTTACGATGGTCTCCGCACTGAGCCGATCTTTCCAGATCGGAAAGACGTTCGAGCCCTCACCGAACTGTGCTTCCGATCCCTTCTTCATGGCCCAGAGGGCCATGGCTGGCAGCGACCAGATTACGACCTGTGTGGCGCGGTGAAAAAGCATTTCGTCATAGAGTCGGTCGGTTGTCTCCTTGGTCGGGTAATTCTCCGGGAAAGGCAATCCTCGTAATTCATTCCATTGTGGTGTTTTTCCGAAGACCGGGGTGCAAATGCTGACAGCAAAAACCAAAATCAAAAAGACGATGATAAGCTTTCTCACAATATGGTCTCCTTTCTTTTGTTTATTCTGTATCCACTGATTTAATGTGATTTATTCTAAAAAAGCGGCTCAGCCGCGCTAAATAAAATCGCACAGCGAATTTATAGCGAATTCATTTGGGGAACAAGAACTGAAACTGAAACGACGCCTGCCAGTCGGGTGCACCGTCCGGTTTCTCGACGTTGTAATAGGCTTCAATCCTTGAATTGATGGGCTGCTTCCCGATTTTAAATAATTTGCCGATACCGCCGCCCAGGGGCACGGTCCATCGCTGGTTGGAATCGGTGTGCCAGTTTGCTGTGATGATCATATCCGTGATCAGATACCATCCTTTGTCGAGATTGTAGTTTAAAAACGGTTCGATGAGCGTCTGGTTGACGTTGGACCGGCCATCATCCCCGGCAAAGGACCAGAGCTGACGGATGAGTCCTCCGTAGGTTCCCCATTTGGGCTGCAATAACAGCACACCCGTGGGCCCGGCACTCCATTTTTCGGACCCCAGTTGGGCTTCACTTGCAGTAGGGAAGGTGATCGATGGACCGATACCCCAGATGGCCCCTTTGGGCTTGGCCGGTGAGAGGAAAACCGAATAGTTGATATCCCCAATCCCGGTCTTACGGTCTACGGACGGCTGACCTTGAGGAATATCAGGGGTTCCCTCGATGTACCCGTCCACGCTGACCACAGCAGGAATGAGCGCCCGGTTGATCAGATTCCAGTCGCCGATCGTAAACGGGACAACCGGGTTTACATTAAGAAAATAGGCACTGCCGTTGGGTGCACCAAAATCGGCGGTGAACTTAAAGGGCAGGCTGATCATGGCACCCACCGGGTTCTGCACCGCAGCCCGCAGATCGCCTCCCCCTTTCTCCTGGTCGGACGACGCTTTCTCTGTTTTTTGACCAAAAGCGACACCGCTTGAAAGCAACACAACTATAAACAAGGTTAATAGAAATTTACATCGCACAATTTATACCTCCTCAATTTGATCGTAGATGGCGCTATAATTAAGTCAGCGCCATGTTCATGTTAAGATCATTTCAAATTTTCCGGAGACGCCTTAAATTCAACAAGTTTCAGGTTTTCCAACTCGCCCAACACTTCGATGGCCCCCAGAACCGATCGAAAGTGATCTGATTTCAAATGTGCCTCCAGCGCATTTGAACTGGTCCACTGTTCCATCCAGAGGAACCGGTTGTCCTTGTTTAAATCCTCATAGAGATACTGACCAAGGCAGTCACTCGACTGACACTTCAGAAAATCAAACGCCTGTAAAAACTCCTTTCGCTTTTCTTTTGTCAGCTGAACCAGTATCTTTAGTCCGACCATGTCTGCCCCCTCTTGTAAAACTGATGGTTTAAATATCAGTAGAGAGCAAATCTTATTCCAATTTTTATTACCATTTCATAAAAAATTTAACTTGCTGGATTTAAACAATAAATTAATTTGCATTGGTGATTGCATCGGAGGAAAAGGATCGGGATATTTCGTGATATTTAGCGAATCCGCGAAATATCGCCATTCATGTGCCATACAGAAGATGTACGGCTAAGAGATGCTTTTAAAAAAAATACAGGAGAGAATTATGCTTAGGAAAATTAAAGAAAACATCCATAAATGACAGGTTAGGTTTTGAAACCATTTCTATATCAGGTTCGCTGAATACCCAACTTCTTCAATCTCGACCTCAGAGTACTGGGGTTTAACCCGAGCATCTTAGCCGCGCCATTGGGACCACTGATGCGCCAGTCGGTTGTCCTGAGAACGGTGAGGATATGGTTGCGTTCCACATCCTCCAGGGTGGATGGATTTTCCATGTCATCCACTTTTTCCAGCTGCTTTACCGTTGTTTGAAAGAATTCCGAAGGCAGACGTAAAACGGAATCGGTGCTGGTAATGATGGCTCTCTCGAGCACGTTTCTCAATTCCCGAACATTGCCCGGCCAATCGTAGGCCATTAACACTTCCATCATCTGTGGAGTTATCTGGTCGATGTGTTTTCCAATTCGAGATGCAATTTGTGGAATGAAATGTTCAACCAGCAAGGGGATGTCTTCCCTTCGTTTTCGAAGCGGTGGAACTGTTATGGGATATACGTTCAAGCGGTAAAAAAGGTCCGGCCGAAAACGACCCTTTGCGACTTCTTCATTAAGATCATGATTGGTGGCACAAATAACCCGTACATCTACTTTGAGGGTCGGGGTTCCTCCAACGCGTTCGAACTGACCATCCTGCAGAACACGCAACAGTTTTGACTGGTTCTCTAAGGGCAGTTCACTGATTTCATCCAAAAATAGGGTGCCGCCGTCAGCCAATTCAAAGCGGCCCTTTCGCAGTTTCTCTGCTCCGGTAAATGCGCCTCGTTCATGACCGAATAATTCACTTTCAACCAGGCTTGACGGCAGTGCAGCACAATTTACCTTAATGAACGGCTTTTCAGCCCGTTTACTTTTTTCATGTATAGCCAGAGAAATCAACTCCTTACCGGTACCGGTTTCACCTTGAACCATTACCGTGACATCGGACTGCGCCACTTCTTTTACTCGGGAAAGAACATAGACAAGTGTATTGCTTTTACCGATAATATTGGTAAAAAGACGTGCATCCCGGATTTCAGTTTTCAGATAAATGTTTTCCTCTTCCAAACGGTTCTTGAGTGTTTTCAACTCTTTCAACGCTTCATCCCGCGCTTCTTCTGTCCGCTTGCGCTCGTCGATGTCCGTAGAGGCTTCCAGTACGCTAACGACCTTGCCTGTATCGTCTTTGATGGGCAGTGCAATGACCTGATACCATCTTTTGTTATGTAAATTGAGAAATTCCCTTTCATGGACCTCACCATCGGTAAAGGTCAATACTGCCTGGCACCCCTCGCATGGAGTCGTGCTGTTTTCGGCAACGGCGTAACATTTTCGACCCACAAGATTCTCATCAGGAAACATTTCTCGGATCTTTGCGTTGGCCCATGTAACGGTCATTTCAGGATCTAAAAGGACAAGACCTGTATTGAGTGAAGACAAAATGATGTCCGTTCGTTCTTTTTCGTCAACTAATTGCTCTTTCGACAGGATGAGTTGGGTGATATCCTCACCGATACTGAGGATTCCGGAGATCTGATCATTGGCATCATGCAATAGGGCATTTGACCAGACGATCTGCCTCGTTTTTCCGGCTTTTGTCAGAAGGGACGCTTG
This sequence comes from Desulfobacterales bacterium, assembly GCA_050123915.1. Lineage (GTDB taxonomy): Bacteria > Desulfobacterota > Desulfobacteria > Desulfobacterales > UBA11574 > UBA11574. The sequence continues at coordinate 4,803 of JASFGF010000245.1, forward strand.
AATTTGTGAGGTTAAATCACCGGTCATCCCCGCATTGAATGTGTTTAAAAGCGTTGGTCGATTTTTTTCAGGTATGAGATATGTGAAATTTTTTCCTAAAATTTCATTCGCTTGATATCCGCTGATCTCGCAAAAATGCGGGTTGACATAATTGATGTTAC
>JASFGF010000246.1:0-4931 GCA_050123915.1 Desulfobacterales bacterium
ATCCCACAGGGTAAAGATTTATTAACGGTCAAGCCATCGCCTGCTTCGTTGAACAAGGTTTCTGCTCCGGTAGGATCGGTAATGATGGAAGAATAGGCACCGGTTGAATCCGTGTGATCAAAATAAGAGGTAAGGTTTCCTTCTCCGGTGAGCACCTCGGTCAGGATGTCGCCATTGGCGGAGGCTGTTCTGGTAAATTGCCAATGACCGCTTTCTTCATCTGTAGCATCCGTCAGTTTCCCCCTATAATTAAATGTATGGTAAAATCGATTTCCTTCTGGTTCTGTTTCGGCTGTCATCAAGCCATCAGGAGTGTATTCAAAACTGTAAAAACTACCGTCCGGATAGGTTATTCGAGTTAGGTGATTTGCAACATTTATGGTTAACTGGGTCGTAAGACCATCGGGAGATATAATCGACGTTGGCATACCGTTTTCATCTCGAGTTATGGTGCTTTGGTTACCAAATTGATCCGTAATGGAAATCACATTGTTGTTTCCGTCATAACCGAATTCGCGCAATATAGTTCCCGTATCAAGGTCGATGGTAGTTTTATGAAGACCAGTGCTGGACATGATATGACCCAGGCCGTTCTCCTCTGCAAAGGAAATATCTCCAGCAGTCATATAATCATTGAAGATAGCAGGTCCTCCCACCTTTCGGATGCGGTTGTTAAATTCATCAGCGATAAATAAATTTCCTTTGCTATCCACGGCTACGCTTAAAGGATAATAAAGACTTGCATCCACAGCAGGACCGCCGTCACCGCTAAAACCTTGGTTTCCATTTCCCGCCACGGTAGTGATAATACCACTGGTATTCACTTTTCGTATGCGGTTATTAAAATAATCAGGGATAAAAATATTTCCGTCGTTGTCCACGGCTACGCTTAAAGGATAATAAAGACGTGCATCTACAGCAGAGCCCCCGTCACCGCTAAAACCTTGGTTTCCATTTCCCGCTACGGTAGTGATAATACCACTGATGTCCACCTTTCGGATGCGGTTGTTAAATTCATCAGCGATAAAAATATTTCCTTCGCTATCCACTGCTACTCCATATGGGTTATTAAGACTTGCATCCACGGCAGGGCCGCCATCGCCGCTAAAACCTTGATTTCCATTTCCCGCCACGGTAGTGATAATACCACTGGTATCCACCTTTCGGATACGTCTGTTAGGCCCATCAGCGATAAAAATATTTCCTTCGCTATCTACTGCTACGGTTTGAGGAAGATAAAGACTTGCATCCACCGCGGGGCCGCCGTCACCGTTAAAACCTTGGTTTCCATTTCCGGCTACGGTAGTAATAATACCATTGGTGTCCACCTTTCGGATGCGCCTGTTATTTCCATCGGCGAAAAAAATATTTCCTTCGCTATCCACTGCTACACTTAAAGGATTATTAAGACGTGCATCCTCGGCAGGACCGCCGTCACCGCTAAAACCAAAGTTTCCATTCCCTGCTACGGTAGTCATAATACCACCGGTGTTGATCTTTTGAATGCGGTTGTTCGAGGAATTAGCGAAAAAAATATTTCCTTCGCTGTCCACTTCTATGCCATGAGGATGGTTAAAACTTGCATCTACGGCAGGGCCGCCGTCGCCCCTAAAAACTGTGTCCCCATTTCCTGCCACGGTTCTAATAACCTGAGCATCATTTTTAATTATTGTTCCGTCTCCCTTATGCAGCGTATAGAGATTAATGGGACTGACTTGGTGTTGGGAAGAAAATGTCCAGCCCTCGCCGATGACACCCTTGCTCTTGATTTCGGAATAAACAGTTAGATTGTTGTGCCTCCAGGAAATCACTTCTTGTCTAGTTCGGATTGAAGTAATCTGATCTCCAGCCTGTGCGAATGCCTGGTCGAAATTCCTTGCATCGTAGTAAACTGCATTATAAAGGAAACCTACGCTGATGTGAGCAAGTATGGAACCATTGACCGGCTTTCCTAAATAGTCTAACCCATCCCAAATAAACTCCACATTCTGATTGGGCAGAGGGTTTAATATCTGTTCAAATGTTCGGCCCGCCACCTTAATGTTCACAATTATACTTTTAAGGCTTGATGGAATCGTTTCTCCGCTGGCAGGAACGGATATACTGGTCTGGTAACCCTCTACCCGATTGCTGGCATAATGAAGAGTCATATCCGTACCGGGAATTGGAATATCTTCGTTAAAAATTCGGCCTCTATCGTCCACAAAAGAGTTGGTGTTGGTTGGGCAAATCTTTAATTCTGGTTGTTGCTGGTCTGCTATCGGTATATCTCCTGGAGGAGGTGTAGCATCTGCTGGCGGACCATAAGGCCAGTTACAGTCCCATGGAGTTAAATGAGTCACTGCCACTCGCCAGAAAGTGGAATCTGGCTGGTATTTCTGTTGATTTTCAAGCCCTTTTATCTCATCGGTAAAAGTACCGTTACCATTTAAATCATCGGGCTGGTCGTCACCATCACTATCTAAAGCATCTACAATACCATCTGCGTTTGTATCCAACAGCTTTACGACTCTTCCGTTTTCTTCCGGTACCCAAACACCTCTATCTCGATCGTAGTAACCTAAAGGGACAGCCATTCCCACATCGAATCCAAGGAAATTATCCACCCAGGTAATCACTGGCTTTTCAAACCGAACCCTTTGGGCGCCATCCACGCTCAATTCTGCACAATAGGTGTAGGCAGAGGTTGGCGGCAAAACAGCTGGCATGGACTCAGGAGTCGTAAACTCAGTGGCCCGGGTGGTGATGGTGGTTAGTTCCTGGACATCATTTCCATTTTCATCTACCAGATAGGCATGGTTGTCTCCGGTAAAGACCATGGTCGTGGCCCGGCTCCCGAACTCGTCAGAGACTTGTGTGCTCTGGTGGGTAACCACCGTGTCTGGATTTCCGTCAAAGGTAACGGTGGTGGCAGCCGGATCCTGGACAATCATCTGGATGGTCTCGGCAATGGCAATGTCATTCCAGGGCGCATAGACTTTCCGGTGGGCGGCGATAAAACCATCTTTTTGATAGACAACGGTTAATGTCGCACCCCCTTCAACCGGTAGAGAAAATCGACCCTGTGCATCGGTTAATACGGTTCCGTGTTCCGGATGACCATGCAGGGTCACCGAAACATCAGATATGGGAAAATCGGCAATGGAATGAACCAGACCGGTGATCAATGAAAATCGTTTAGCATCATATTCTTCCAACGTGGCATCGGTTGGAATCAGATCTTCATATTGCTGGCCGAAAGAGCCTTCCGGCAGAGGCCCTGGATTGCCTGTCACCTGAATTTTGGCTTGTGCACTGTTTGAGCCGGTGGCACCTGTCACCGAGAGGATGTAGGTAGTGGTATGGTCCGGTGACACCGTGGTCGAACCATTCACCGATACGCTACCGATGCCATTATCGATAAACGCGCTTTGTGCGCTTTCGGAGTTCCACGTCAGGGTGATGGACTCACCTTGCGAAATAACGGCCGAAGGCGGGGTCATGGTAACGGTGGGGGGTGCGTTTGGATCAGTTACAGTGATCGTGACATCAGCCGAGGACGTGCCGCCGGGACCGGTTACAGTGATGGTGTACGTGGTTGTCTCCGTAGGTGAAACAAAAATAGAACCATTCACATCAACCGATCCGATGCCCGGTTCGATCAAACAGGTATCTGTATGGGTGGAACTCCAGGTGAGAGTGGAGGATTCACCTAAAAGAATCGCTTCAGGATCGGCACTGATGTTTACAGTGGGCAAAGGGATATTGACCGAAACGGTGACGCTTTCAGTGGTTGTTCCGCCTGCGCCGACAGCGGTGAGCGTATAGGTGGTGGTCTCGGTTGGAAAAACCTCACAAGAACCGTTTGGATCAACACTCCCGATATCCGGGTCGATGCTGATGGTATCGGCATCGATAACATTCCAGGACAACATGCTGGATTCTCCCAGCGCAATGGTCTGCGGATCTGCAGAGAAAGAGACTTCCGGAGGCTGAGAAGGGATTCCTCCTGCATTGATTGTTATGGTTACCGAAGCTTCGGAGGTTCCTGCGAGGAAAACAGTGATAAAGTTAATGGATCGTAATGTAATCTCTTTTTCAAACACAAGATCGTCTCCGGTTAAAAATTTCCGAAGAGGAACAAGTGTGGTATTGAAAAGGACAAATCCGGCGCTGATGGATTTATCAGGGGTATTTTTGGTGACTGTGATAACGCCTTCTCCAGGATTTTCGACATTGAATGTATGGACAGACGCGTGGATATGCCAATTTCCAATTTCACAAGATTTTGGACCGAATACGGTCTGATTGTCTGCATGAATCAATGAAGGGAGGGCGGAACAAATGAACAAAACGATGAAGAAACAGCATACTTTTCTATACATGGCGAACCTCTGGATGATGTTTGGGGCTTCAGTACAAGCTTCATTTAGCGGGACATTTACCAGAGATTATTATCAACATTTGTGCCAAAAAGATCATTTCTTTCTAAACAGCAGCATTTGGAAAAGATGTTTTAGTCCAAAACTTTTCACAATCCCTGGATTAAAAAGGGTTCAGGAGGTCCTAAAAAAAATTAAATTTTTAGAAACATAGATGGATCAGATGAGAGCGAAAGGATTTAAAAAAGAAAATCAAACAGATATTTGCACAGGGAAATGTGCAATGATGCATAGATTCTTGTGCAATCTGGTAAGGGGTGTGAAACTGAAAATAAAAAAATGCAGTGCAATTTCGAGTAAAAACAAAAAAGCGGATGGTCGGTATTACGACCATCCGCTTTTTAACAATGGGTTATAGCCGTTGCGCTTTTAACCGTGAGGCTTTTCGTGCGGTGCAGGTGCCGCGTGCGAAGCGGGTGCCGGTGCTTCGGTTTTGGCCGGCGGTGCGGGTGCCGGAGTTTTTGCTGCGGTCTGTTTTGCTTTCAGGGCTGCAATTTGTTTATCCACGGC
>JASFGF010000247.1:0-4910 GCA_050123915.1 Desulfobacterales bacterium
GCATTGCCTTTGTTCAGTGCGCCGGCTCAAGAGACGAAAATTACCTTCCCTATTGTTCCTACATCTGCTGCATGGCGTCTTTGAAACAGACCACATACATCCGGGAACAGTATCCCGACGCAAAAGTCTACATTTTTTATATCGACGTTCGGGCACCGGGTCAGCGGTATGAAAAGTTTTACCAGACGATCAAAGAAGATGAGAATGTCTTTTTGATTAAAGGTAAGGTTGCCGAGGTGAATGAAGACCCTGGAACAGGAAATATCACCGTGGTGGCAGAAAATGCTGTTACCGGCGAAAAGATCAAGCAAACCGTTGAAATGGCAGTTCTCGCCACCGGTATGCAACCGACAGCTGCAACCGTCAAACTGCCTGCCGACCTCAAGTTCAACGAAGACGGCTTTATCATCAACGATTTTGAAAAAGGCGGCATGTTTGCCACAGGTTGCGCCAATAAGCCGTCGGATGTCGTTTCGGCAAATCAGAATGCCACCGGCATGGCCCTTAAAGCGATTCAAACCCTGGTGAGGAAGTAGGAGGATATCCATGGATAAAAAATATTGTGTATATATTTGCACAGGATGCGGCATCGGGGATGCCCTTGATATGGAAGCGCTGTGCGAAGTCCCGGAAGAAGAAGGTTACCCTGTTGAAACTCACCCGTTTCTGTGCGGAAAGGAAGGGGTTGAACTGATCAAAAAGGGTATCGCAGACGATGGGTACAATACCCTGGTTATTGCGGCCTGTTCCCGCCGGGTCAATTATGATGTCTTTAATTTTGAGGGCTGTATCGTTGACCGCGTGAACCTGCGGGAACAGACGGTCTGGTCCCATCCCAGATCCGAATTTCCGGCACTGACGGAAGAGCAAAAAGATGATGAAGAACACTTTGACCGCCTTCAGATGCTGGCCGAAGATTATCTGAAAATGGGGATGGCCAAGGTTAAAAAAATCAACCTGCCGGAACCGTACAAGCTGGAAACGCTGAGCAGAAAAATTCTGGTCCTCGGCGGCGGTATCACCGGTATTTCAGCGGCTCTGGATGCAGCCAAAGCTGGTTACGAAGTAACCATCGTCGAAAAAGAATCGGCACTTGGCGGCTATGCAGCCAAAATTCGCAAACAGCTGCCCACCGAAGATCCTTATGAAAACCTTGTGTCACCGGTTATTGAAAGCAAAATCAAAGAACTCGAAGCTTATGACAACATCACCGTTAAAACCGGAACGGTCGTAGCCCGTATCGCCGGTGAGCCCGGGGATTTTACAGTGACATTGAAAAAGCCCGGTGAAAAAATCGAATTTGACGTGCCTTACCCGCTGCCAGAAGAAATGAAGTTTGATGAGAGCGGCAAGGAACTGGATGTTGAAGAACAACATAAGCGTTATCTGGAATACAACAAGGGCAAGGTCGATATTTTAAAGTTCGATCCCAATGGTGAAAAATTCGGGGCCGTCGTGCTGGCTGCCGGATGGCGCCCAGTTAAATTCAAAGGTGATGAATTCCCCCACCTGGGTTTTGGCGAACTGCCGGATGTTGTCACCAATCATCAGTTTGAGGAGATGGCGGCCAAAGGCAAGATCACCCGGTCTGATGGCAAAGAAGCTAAATCCGTTGTTTTCATTCAAAGCCCCGGCAAAGGCGAAGATGATGCGGATTTTGATTACGCCGGTTCGGTAACCAGCCTGGTTGCCCTCAAGCAGGCCAAATATGTGCGTGAAGATTATAATGACGGCAAGGCTTATATCTTCTATCAGCATATGCGCACGCCAGGTCTGACAGAAAACTTTTACAAGAGTATCCAGCAGGATGAAGGTATTTTCATGACCAAAGGGGAAGTGATCAATGTTTCCAAAAACGGCGATGGCATGATTGTCGAAGCCGACAATACCCTTTTGGGTGAAAAGGTCAAAGTCAATGCTGATATGGTGGTGCTGGCCACCGGTATGGTCCCGGTAACCGTAGATGATCCTGTTGTCAATATGGCATATCGCCAGGGACCGGCGTTTCGTGACATTGGTCTTTTTGAAGGATATTGTGACTCAAATTTCATTTGTTTTCCCTATGAAACCCAGAGAACCGGTATTTATGCGGCCGGCGCCATTCGTCGCAGCATGACCATGGAAGAATCCATGGAAGATGCCACCGGTGCAGCCTTAAAAGCGATTCAGTGCATTGAATCCGTCAACAGGGGTGTTTCTGTGCATCCCAGGTCCGGTGATATGACCTTCCCGGATTTTTTCTTTCAGCGATGTACCCAGTGCAAACGGTGTACGGAAGAGTGTCCCTTTGGCGCTCTGGATGATGATGAAAAAGGAACACCAAAGCCGAATCCGGCCCGCTGCCGGCGCTGCGGCACCTGCATGGGTGCCTGCCCCGAACGGATCATCGGTTTTGCCGATTACAATATCGACAGTGTCGGCTCCATGGTTAAAGCCATCGGCGTGCCTTCGGAAGACGATTATGACGAGCCCCCTTTCAGGATTGTGGGGTTTGTATGTGAAAACGATGCCTATCCGGCACTGGACATTGCCGGCTTGAACCGCCTTGTCTATTCAGCCGACGTCCGGTTCATTCCGATTCGCTGTTTGGGTTCCATGAATGTCATCTGGATCAAGGATGCACTGGCCCAGGGCATGGACGGGGCTTTTCTGTTGGGCTGCAAGCATGGTGATGACTACCAATGTCACTTCGTCAAGGGGAGTGAGCTTGCGGACATCAGAATGAAGAAAATCGGGGACGCCTTGGCAAGCCTGGCCCTGGAAGAAGAACGGGTGACCCAATTCACGATTGCCATCGACGAATATGACAAGCTTCCCAAGATGATCAATGACTTTGTAGAAGAGGTTGAAGAGCTGGGTCCGAATCCGTTCAAGGGATTTTAGGGATTGATAATTTTCGATTGGCGATTGAAGATGGAATACGTCTCCAAGTAAGACCAAAAATCTTCAATCGTCAATATTCAATGTTTAATAGCAGGAGGTATCCATATGACAGACAAATACCTTATAGAGCCAGATGTCGACTTTATTAAAGAGATTGTCGGGCTCGGGGGCGACACTTTGAAAAAATGCTTCCAATGCGCAACCTGTTCGGTGGCCTGCCCCATTTCTCCGGACACAAAACCTTTTCCTCGAAAGGAGATGATTGCGGCCTCCTGGGGGTTAAAGGACAGGCTTGTCAGCAATCTTGATATCTGGCTGTGTCATCATTGCGGAGATTGTACGACCATGTGCCCCCGAGGTGCAAAACCGGGTGAAGTGCTGGGCGCTGTTCGATCCTATGCCATTGCCGATTATGCGGTACCCAAATCGGTTGGGAAGGCTGTGAACGATCCCAAAAAACTCCCCATTCTCATGGGGATTCCCGTGGTCATTTTTATTGTTCTGGGCCTTGTCACAGGGTTGCTCGATTTTTCACCCCAATTGGGGGAGCATGGAATTGCCCATCATCTGTTTTTCTCCACCTGGTTGGTGGATATGATTTTTGTTCCATTGGCGATCTGGGTGGTGGTGATTTTCGCTTTGGGACTGAAAAGATTTATCGCTGATATCCATGAGAATGCCGTTTTGGAAGGTAAAACAGAGAAAAAAGAATTCGAATTAATGGGATTTATCAAGGCCATTCCCGGTATTCTGCCGACCATTTTAAAACATGACAAGTTCTCGGAATGTACTGAAAATAAAGACCGTGCCACCGCCCATCTCATGGTATTCTGGTCATTTGTGGGGCTTTTTATCGTAACCAATATATTCTTTGTTGTGCTTTATGTTTTTCAGCAGCATGGGCCCTATTCACAGTTGAATCCGGTGAAGTGGCTGGCAAATGTCGCCGGTGTGGCACTAATCATCGGTAGTGCTTTGATGATTAAAAATCGTCTGGCTAAAAAAGATCAGACCTCCACATACAAGGATTGGTATCTGCTGGGACTGGTACTGGGACTCGGTGTGACCGGTGTGCTTACCGAAGCCACAAGATTGGCGGGAATGGCTGGTGTGACGTACGTGATGTATTTTATCCATCTGGTGTTCGTTTTCAATCTGTTTGCATTTCTGCCGTTTTCAAAGCTGGCCCATCTCGTTTACCGTACTGTGGCCATGGCATATAATGAATATTCAGGCAGGCAATAGCTGAAAGCTAAAATTCAAACGACAACCAAAAGGGGATATGATGAGATCATATCCCCTTTTTCTTTATGGATCGTTTTAATAATTTGTGCTATTAAAGCTGATAGAATCTTTTCTTTTTGAAAAAAGGATTCTCGGTGTCCATTTCTACAAATAGAGAAAGCAAGGAAGCTTTGGTCGTCGAGTGCAGGTAAAAGATTATTGAAAAACAGAAGTTGAAGACCAAAAGATATGAATATGCCCTCCCACTTGATTTTATATTCACAGGAAGACAATCCGGCATACAGCGAAGACGGGGTCGATCTGACCCTGATTCGCTGGATGCTTTCGCTTACCCCGACAGAGCGGTTAAACGTATTACAAGAGAATCTGCTATCCATTGCCAGGCTGAAACATGCAGGAATCCGTGCCACAGATCATTGAAATATTTCGCGTCCTTGATAACCACCGGGTGGAATTTATTATCGTCGGCGGTGTCTGTGCCGTTCTCCACGGTGCGCCGATTACCACATTCGATCTTGACCTGGTGCACTCCAGAACGCCGGTCAACCTCCAGTTTCTGATGAACGCCTTGATGGATTTGGACGCATCTTATCGGGGACATCCAAAACAGATAAAACCGGATATCGAATCGCTTGCATCGCCGGGCCATCATCTTTTGATTACACGGTTTGGTCCGCTTGACCTTCTCGGAACCATCGAAAAGGATCTGGGATATGCCGATTTGATCGGACATTCGGAAGAGATTCAAATCGAAAACTTGGCATTTCGCATTCTGAGTCTTG
>JASFGF010000248.1:0-4896 GCA_050123915.1 Desulfobacterales bacterium
TGATGTAAAGCTTGAAAACTATTATATCTCTTTTCTTTGTATGCTTACAGGTGAGAAACCGATGCTTCGAAATGGAATTTTACAGCCCATCCAACCCGATCAAAGCATCTGGAATGGAGGATGGGGAGGGCTCGGCCTTGCCATCAGATATGATGTGTTCGAGGCGGATGAGTCGGCTTACGACAATCTAATCATTGTGGGGAATTCGGTTGCGGAGGCAAAAGCATACTCGGTTGCTTTAAACTGGTATTTGGACCCTTTTGTAAAGCTCATTTTGAACTATACAAACACCAGGTTTGATCAACCATTGCTTATTTTCCGCGATTCGATCAGCGGGACGGCCATTTACAGTGAACAGGAAGACGTGGTCACAACCCGTTTTCAATTTGAATTTTAGGAGGTGGGGGATATGAAGAAACAAATGATGCTTATGGGAGTTCTCTTTCTCATCATAGTGATAGTCTCGCCGGGCTTTGCCGCCTACCATCATGAAGGAGAGAATGACTCGGACAATTTTATTTCAGTATACCCGGAAAAAGCGGGGACAAAACTGGACCACTGCGCACTCTGTCACAGCGGTGGACAGTACGAAAAAAAACCGGACGTTTGGGTGAGCCTAGGTAGTTGTCAGTGGTGTCACCATTCCTATGGATATAACGGCGCGGGCGAAATCGAGGACACCATGAATGCATATGGCGTAGACTACAAAAATAACGGAAGGAACGCTGCTGCGATAAGTGCCATCGAAAATCTTGATTCAGATGGTGACGGCTACACAAATATTGTAGAAATTGAGGCTAACAGATACCCCGGCGACGACACTGATGATCCCAGCAAAATTACTGCGCCGTATCGTATTTACACCAAGGAACAACTCAAGGCATTGGGTAGCCACACGCAATTTATGCTTATGAATACCTCCCGCTCCGGCGATTTTTACGCCGAGTATACGGGAGTTCCCATGGAGGACCTACTGGAGGATGCCGGTATACTTCCGAGTGCAACAAATATTCTCGTCTATGCCCCGGACGGCTGGTCCCAGTACCATCCATTGGAAGAAGATCCTGATCCAGAGCTGTATCATGTAAACGGTAACTACCCTGACTCCTTTTACTACTATGATGCCCAAGCTGATGTGGCTCTCAATCCCACTGATGGGTGGTGCGATTACAGTGCCCCCTCATGCCAAGGTCGAAATCATCTGGACGCGATCGTAAACAGCGGAGGGCTTAAAATGATCCTGGCCTATTCTCGTGACGGACAAAATATGGATCCCGGGATATTGAATTTAGACAACAAACTGGATGGAGAGGGTCCGTACAGGGTTGTTCCGCCCCAAAAAAATCCCAATGAGCCGGATCAGTCCAGCAAGGCTACGAATCAAGACGTCATCTGGCCCTATGACTATGACTGGGACCACAATGCAGGGGCTTCATCCCGGACGGTCACCATCATCAAAGTCGAACCGTTACCCGCAGGTACAACAGATATCGATGTATTGGAGGCTGGATGGGCTTTTGTTGATCAGGACAAGATCATTGTTTACGGTGCTATAGATGGTATGGATTCTAATGGAAATGGCGTTTTAGACAGCGAAGAAGCTGATGCAACAAAAGATTTTGACGGCGACGGCACTCCCGATTATCAGGAAACAGATTGTGCACGAATTTGCCAGGCAAACGGTGGGGAAAAGCTCTTTCTGCATACATCTGCCGGCGCTATCACAAACGTGGAAGCGTTGAATGCGGATGATCCTGCAGTTCCTCAGGCCGGAAAACCCGCCATGGATTTTCCATTTGCAACCGTAAAGTTTGATATTACCGGACTCGCCCCGGGGCAGACCGTTACCGTGACGATGATGTTCCCCGATGATATCCCCGTAACCTCAAGATACTATAAGATCGACACCTCCAATGGGTGGCATGAGATACCTTTTGGAGACAATGATGGGGACAGCACCATCACGCTGACACTCACCGACGGCGATCCGACGACGGATGGAGATGGGAAGCAGGATGGGACCATATCGGATCCAGGGGCCGTCGCGATCTCTCCGTCGACGTCATCAACACCTGCAGTTGACTCAGGAGGCAGCAGTGGTTGCTTTATTGCAACCGCAGCATATGGTTCTAAATTTGAGCCGCATGTAAAATTACTGCGTGATTTCCGAGATAAATTCCTTCTCAACAACGCATTAGGCAAAGCTTTTATTCGAGCTTATTACACGTATTCACCGCCAATAGCTGATTTCATTTCAAAGCATGACCATCTCAGAACGGTTGTGCGAGTAAGCTTATTGCCTGTTGTAGGAATGAGTTGGGTTGCCCTGAAACTCGGTATTTCCTTCACAACAGCGCTTATGTTCTTTTTCAGTATGGGAACAATCGGACTTATAAGCTTTAGGAGGAAAAAAATAAAACCTAAACTTAGTGTTTCAAATAGTGACAGGGCTACATAAAGTAATATCTATAAATAAAGATGCGTTGCGAAAGTAGATAATGGGTCTTATCTAATAGAATGATTTATTTAAAAAAAATCACCATTTGAAACCCTTCGGGCTTGCCGAGTTTACCAAATCTGTTTCGTTATGAGACATTTGCAGTAACAGACTACGGCTGCATGTCTCATGCCTTGCATCTTCGGCAAGCTCAACAATCGCTAAATTCAGGTTAACGATTAAATCGTAAACGCTTATCAGACAATAAAGGCAGAGCCATCTTGGCTCTGCCTTTTTATTTTGATATGAATGTCTCATAATTTTAGTTTTTCAAAAAACCAAATGCTTTTCTGTTGTGTCAAAGTTTTGACGGCATTTTTTTCTGTCATATCAATTATTTATCCAATAAGCCCAGGAAAATAATGCCGGTTTGCCAAAAATTTCCTATCAACGACCACATCCATCCTTCCTTTCAAACCACCGTAACCAATTAATATTTATACAATTATGAGCATCTGACCAATGTGGCACCTTTATTGCTATTATTCACGAACATGTAACTTTAAACCATAGCTTCTGGTCTAAAACCAAATTCATAACTTAAAAACATCACTACCAAAAGATTGCATGATTAAAAAACTTAGATGTAAAAATAAGATCGTCTTCACAACCTTAATTTTGGTTTTCTTTACCATATTTGTATCAAGCCTATTTGCCGAAGAATACCGCCATATCTATCAGTTTGAAGCCCCGGATATCATAACACTATCAAATGGCCGACAGATGGTGAAAATGAACGGAACACACCAAAAGGACGATATTGTTGGCGCACCAATACTACCTGTAAAAACATCGAAAATTTTCATCCCCGCGGATGAAAAAGTCGTATCAACCGAGATAACATATGGCACATTAAAAACCATTGAAGGATCTTACATCATCCAGCATGTTACCATGCCCCAGCCCGCCACTGAAAAAGAATACGATACAATCGAAAAACCTGCTTCGGACATTTATGAAACAAATGCGCTATATCCTTCTGTTATCTACAAGGGTAGAAAAGCACAGTTTTTAAATGGTGTAAAAATAGCATTGGTCGACTTGATGCCGGTTCTTTATAATCCTGTTGAGGGCCAATTGAAATATTACGAAGAACTGGAAGTTAACATCATAACAGAGAAAGAAAACAGACCGGAAAGAGTCATGCCTTACCGTGACTTTCTTAAAGACAGAGAAAAGATTCTGAATATCATAGACAATAAGGATGAGTTTTTAAGATTGTACCAGGCTTCTGAAGACGAAACCACTGTAAAATTCTTATCCGCTTCTCAGGAACCTTCGGCAGCCGCAGGCACACGTCAGTATGTGATAATTACCACCGCTGAGCTATCGCCGGCATTCCAAACCCTCGCCACCCATAGAGCGTCATCAGACGGTGGCGGATTTACCACATATATAGAGCATATCGACGAAATTGCCGCCATTTATTCCGGTGTGGATCTTGCTGAAAAGATGCGGAATTTCATCATAGATATGTACACCCATTATGGAACACAATATGTAGTACTAGGCGGTGATTGCGACGGTACTTCAGAAAACCAGGTTATCCCTACGAGGGGCTGCTATGCTCAGGTTTCCGGTTACACCGACACCTATATCCCGAGTGATCTATATTTTGGCTGCCTGGACGGCTCCTGGAATTCCGATGGAGATGCGCTTTGGGGTGAGATAAATGACGGAATTAACGGCGGTGATATTGACTGGTTTTCAGAAGTATATGTTGGCCGCATACCTGCAGATAATTATACGGAAGCCATGAATCAGATCAACAAGATCATTGCCTTTGAGACCCATTCCAGCCCAACCAAAATCCTTCTCACCGGAGAGGAGTTGGAAAGCTCAACCTGGGGAGGAGATAGGATGGACTGGCTATACTCCTTTATGGGTTCGATTCCTAAGACTACGTTATATGATCGAACCTGGGAAGATAATAACTGGCCGAAATCACAACTTTTGACATACATTAATTCAAATCAGTATTATAGTATCAACTATTCGGGTCACTCAACCATTTTTTCCGATATCAAGTTAAGCAACAATGATGTCCATGCAATGACAAACAACAAATACTTTTTTGTTTACTCTCAGGGATGTTATGCAGGTTCAATCGACGGTCTCAATTCAGACAATACCTATAAATCCACGGATTGTTTTGGAGAAGCAATTACCAATGGGAATAGCAATGGAGGGGCATTTGCATACATCGGCAGTTCTCGATATAGCTGGTATTATCCAGGCAGTTATATTAAAGGTGCATCCAATCTTGCTCATAAAGAATTTGTGGAAGCAATTACCAGTGGTAACATTACAAAAATAGGTGTGGCAAATCAAAAATCCAAAACCGATCTTCAACTGGACTCTCAATTGTACCGCTGGATCGCTTTTTCAACCAATTTGAT
>JASFGF010000249.1:0-4850 GCA_050123915.1 Desulfobacterales bacterium
ACTTTTGCGCTGTTAATACCAAACAGCACCTTCGCTGCGTAGGTCCAGCATCCTCTGGCATCAACCGTGGCTCCCAAAGGCGTATTGGGGCATTGATCCAGATTGTCCGTCACACCATCCTTATCACTGTCCATCGGTTTTGGTGCCGCTGCCATTGGAACAGGTTTGGGAGCAGGCTTGGCTAAAAATAATCCTTCTACAAAACCGGCCATGTTCGCCGAGGAAGCAAGCTGATCGGCAGTGGTTGAAATTCCACAACCACCGGCTCTGGCTATCTGTTCCAGGGTCATTTTTCCTCCGGGATTATCCCCCACCAATACCGTATCGATGCAAAGCCGGTCACCGAACTGGCTTTTCAAGGCCTCTGCAGCCTTTACCGGGGTTTGGTCCATCTTTTCGCCATCGCTGACGAGAATGACCGCAGTGGAACCTTGGGTCGATTTTAAGTCAACACCGGAAGCGTTAATGGCTTTTGCCAGAGGAAGAGAACTGCTCCCGCTGGGTCCCTTTGTGGCGTTCAGGGCTGATTCAAATCCTGAAGTTGAATACTTAGCCGGCCCGTAAACAAGCATGGCTGACTTGTCAGGAAGATGGGCATCATGACCAAACGTCATGAGAGCAGCATTATAACTCAACTCAGGAAGCGTCTGATTCATGGCACTTAAAAAATCTTTGGCAATCTTGGACTTTTCCTTCTGCCCGTATTTATCCCCCATTGAAGAAGATGTGTCCAAAATCACCAAAAAATTGTCAACCTTGGGCTCATATTGACTCGCTTCAAATTTATAGGGTTCGAAAGACGGTGCGGTCTTCATAACTTTCTTGCCACCACAACTGATTAGCATGATGCTGATCATTACAATAAACAACGGAATTAGATAATGCTTTTTCATGTCCTTCCTCCTCGTTGTTGGCTTAATCGTTTTAATCCCACCTCAAATAGCTACTTTTTTAGTTTGGTATACTAATGATTCTCGAGAATCAGATTGGTTGTGGACACTCGAATTCGAAACTATTCAGATTATGAGCTGTAATTGAAACTCGGTTGTCGGATATGTAAGAAACCAGTTTCACCTTGATAAAAATCGTCGAGAAAAAATAAAAACGTACTCAGGAAAAAAAGCGGTGATTTTTTCGGTAAGATAGTTTCTTTTGGCGTATGGGCTCATACCAAGCCTTTACTCTTTTCGATGGGCCCGAATACGGCTAAGCTCTGGTTTTATTTCTTCGGTTTGAAAGTAAATTTCTGGCCGCCAATGGACGCCTCGTACATCAGCCCGCCTTTAGCGTGAGTGAACACGACCATTCCTTTATGGTAACTTGTTTTAGCCTGTGCACCGGTGGCGGGTCCAGCACTTGCTCCAGCTGAGGCTCCTTCGGTGCCAGCTTTTGCTTGGGCACCAGCTGTGATCGCAACAGCAGAAGCCGTTGCATCAAACTCGAAATTCCCGCTGGTAAATTCGTCATAGGCTCGCTTGTCTTCAAAGAATATCATCTGACTGAAAGCTTGACCTCCCAACTGCCAACCAATGGACCCTTTTATTAAAGAGACCTCGCCGGTAACCTTCCCGCCCTGGTACACCTGGCCCGTGCCGTACGAACCCCCGATACCGATGCCGGCCTTGCCGACGGTGGGAAAAACCGCATATCCGTAAGCATTCTTGAAAAATGGCTGAACCGCTTCAGACTTCTTGAAGACGTTAACGGTATCTGTGTACTTGTCGGCCTGAACAGGATTCGCTAAGGCCAACGCCAAGATAAACATAATCATCAAAATGGAAAAGCGATTGATCTTCATGATTAATACTCCTTTCTCGTGAGTTCTTTCTTTTGTTAATAAATTTCACAAACCAGATTTATTTTGGGTTGATAATCAGTGTGATTGTTGTCAAATTCAGTAATTTAAGTTATCTACGAGGATGTTCGGTAACTGCCGTGAGCCGTGATCGGAATTTTTAATAATTACTATAAAGATTTAGGGTGTTGTAGTGATTCTTGTCATGGCTGAACTGGTGATAAATTAAGACTACCTTATAAAAATAGGATTTGTCAAAGATAATCTTTCTATCCAAAAACACAACTCAGATCTGACGTGTGATTCGGTATTGTTTTATCACAAAAAAATTAGACGTTTGATATTTGAACGTTATTACAGATATCCCAGATTCAGCTGATCGCTATATGTTTGAAATAGCACAGGTTTCGAACCAACTCCCTAAACCCCGATATATTTTGTAGCTGTTTAAATAAAAAAAACGTGAAATACTATCATCAATTTATGATTTTTCATTCAAAGAATTGATTGTAGAAAGATAGTCGTTTTAGATTTTCGATTATGACAACTTGCGTATCGTAAATTTGAAAATCAAAGGGCCGAAAAAATTTAGGCTTGATAAAACTATCATAGCCATCAATTCACGCTTTAATGCTAACTTGATTGAAAACCTCATACTGATTGGTCGCATAGTACTTTACAGGGTTATCCTCATGATCAATCACTGTGACGTTTATCAGGTCACCAGCGTTGATGTCCGGCGGGTCGGATTGCCTGGATTCGGCCAACCGCCATGCCATTCTCCATATCGCCACCTCTGATAACCATGGCCCGTCATCCATATCCGGGAAATAATCAGTTACCACCTCAGCGTCAACCTTGCGTTGAAAGCGGACGCGATATCCTACTCGCTTTTTAGCCCAACCCGCATCGATGATCTTGTATGCTTCTTTTGTATTCATTTATTCCTCCGTATTTGATTGCGGCATTGCTTTACCGGTATAATGGACCTGCATCTGGGGCAAGGCCAGGGTGATTCCTTCCTGATCAAAACGCAGCTTGGTCTTCTCAAGCAGTTCACGGGTAACCGAGAATCGCTTCAAGTTATCTGTCCAACCCCGGCCCGACAATTCGACATAACCTTTGTTAAGGCTCATCACATATACGACCGGCCGGGGGGTGGGATGCACCCGGGGATCTTCAACCATAATAGTTTCCAGAATCTGTTTGGCCTTCATGAGGTCTTGATCGTATAAGATATTAATTTTCAAATAAATTTTTCTGGTAGGGGTAAAATGGTAATTGATGATGACATCATTGAGGATTATACGGTTGGGGACAAATACCGTTGTGCCGTCGAATGTTTTCAACCGGGTGTTCAATACGGTAGTGGCTTCGACTTTTCCCAAAAGGTCCCCAGCTTTAACCGTATTGCCGACTACGAAAGGAAGCGATGGAATGAGTGGACGGAACACCATAAGTATGCCGATGGAAGCCAGGGTCAGAATGGCTAAAAACCGCACAACAGGCCTTGGTTCCAAACCCAGATGAATAGCGACAAAACTTATCAAGGCAGTGCTCATCAGCACGGTAATGACATTGCGTACCGTTGCTGCTTTGGCAGGGCTTATGGGTAGCTTACTGGATGCTTTTTTTAATCCCTGATTTATCCATTTAATTAAAATGAGTCCTAATACGATAATTGCGCATGCGATGACCACCTCCCGACCGTATAAAGACATTGTGCTTTCTATTTGTGCTATTTTTGCAGAAAAGCCTTCCATTGTTAACCTCCTCCACTAAAATTTTTTTTCCTCGTGCTTGTCAAGTCGATCCTGTGATACTCTAACTTTGATGCAACGGTGTAGCCTGTCATGATAGACAGGAAGCCTTTTTGACGACTAAACTGATAATCATTTTTCATCCATTGATTCGTCTTCATCTTCCATTGATTCGACTTCCGTTGGTTCCTCTTCTATTATCAAGGTTGAGTCTTCTTCTGATATAAAATCGGTCGCTTTATTTTTTTTGAACCCCTGAATTATTTTCTTTATGTTATCTATGAGCCCCATCTTGTTCTCCCCCCCCTCGCTATGATTTACTTTTTGCCGTTATCTGGACATATTAAAAACACAAAACCCCATCTCCTCATAGAAATAAGGTCTTAATATTCAGTTTATAGCAACCTCTGTTATAAGAATAATCTTTTGCCCTCATTTATTGTTGCTTTTGTGAATGGTTTTCGTTTCAAAATTTATATTAAAATCCTCTATATTAGCAATATGAAAATATATATGAGATGTGCTGATAATGACCATACATGACCGATAGAGGCTACAGCAGAAACATTATGGGGAGGACGTTAAGGAACCTGTTCTTTCTAACCATTAACACAACCATGTAGGAATTGAAGATATCTTGCAAGAAATCCAAATATCTAACGATTCCAAATTGATGTGATACTCAAAACTTATTTATATCCAATTTCAATATTTTTTGAAAATCTGACCTTTTCCATTACACCATATATTGTATAACCTTGATCTGATCTCTTTTTTACAATTGTGAATATTTAGATAGCCATTCAAAAGATGAAGATATCATCCATCTCAAAAATCTGTGATAAATCTGACCTTTCGAATTTACCTCAGATTGAAATTTGGGATTTGCAGGAAGTTTTTCTTTATCCGCACCTGAATTTTTCTGAACCTGTCGTTCATCGCATAGACTAAAGTTTCACAAAATCGTAATATGTAGGAACTATTCTGATTAAAGAATAAACCAATCTGCTAATTGGTTCTTTGCATTATGAAGAACTCATAGCCATAAAAATCGGAAAACTTTTTATAAAGATTTATTTCCTTTTCCATTTCTTCAAATATTCCTAATGCGATTTCGTTACCTTGATATTTCTTATTCAAACGGAGTAATTCTTTTTTCATCGGCAGGTAAAAACAATCAAGCCATGCTGATTTTGGTAGTGTGAAATTGGAGATTAAAAGGAATCTTTCATTTTGAATTAATTCGATCTTGTCTTGAACAGTTTCTATATCTGGATATTCTTTTTCAAAATATT
>JASFGF010000250.1:0-4839 GCA_050123915.1 Desulfobacterales bacterium
TTTTAAATTCTTTTTTGGGAATTTGCTTGACTTCAGAGTTCTGCAACGTCACTTTGGTTTTGGTCTTTTCATCCTCGAATTTTATGGCGCCGCCCTTTTCATCTTTGATTTTCGTTGTGTAATAAACACTGCCGCTGGCCGGGTCTTTGACCATGTAATAACCACCGCAGCCCACGATCCCGACAAAGAAAAATAGCGCCAGTAAAATTGCTAAAACTTTTTGTCTCATTTTTCCTCCTTTTTTATTGTAAAATATTCACTTTTTCAGTTCTGGCATTCATCTTTTATAAGAACGTTTTATTTTTATAATATTAAAATATATCAAAGACAAGCTATAATTTTTCATTAAATTTCCATACAATGGGATTCTGTATGTCACGCACCGGGTTTTGGCCGGCAAAAACGATCACTTCTGCAAAAACCGCTTTATAACTGCGATTCAATGGGCAGAATACTTATAACGCCGATACCGAAGCGCCTCCAGAAACCCGTGTAAGGATCGACGTCAAAAGTGAGTTCTTTTCCATCGACCACACCGTGCCAGAAAAGCTTTTCGTCCCCGTTTTCATTTTTTTTCAGTTCCAGCCGGAAAGCAAGCTGTTCAACGTTCTCTTCAAACCATTTTGCCATCTCTTCTGCGATTTCAGGCACTTTCAGCACGACGCCAATTTCGGTGTTATGCAGTAAAGCTCGGGGATCGAGATTCAAAGAGCCGACAAAGAGTTGTTTGCGATCAAAAATAAAGGATTTGGCATGCAGGCTGGCCTTGGATGAACCTTCTTCGCCCTTTTTTTCTTTACGCTGTTTCCGGGTCAACTTTTTGTTCAACTCATAAAGCTCGACTCCGCCGCGCAGCAGGTCCTTGCGGTATTTCATGTAGCCGGCATGAACCATCCCCACATCATTCGAGGCCAAAGAATTGGTCAGAATGCGTACCCGAACCCCGCGTTGGACCAGCTGGGTCAAAAAAGCGGTTCCCGGTTTGCCTGGTACAAAATATGGAGAGAATATAATCAGCTCTTTTTCAATCCCTTCCAAATAGGGTTTGAGCATCGGCGAGAGATGATATTGGGTTTCGCTGAAATCGTGAAGAAGTTTTTCCGGCCGATCAAATACGACCTCTGCATCTCCCCATCTGAATTCAACCCGGTTCTTTCTTAATTTATTCGCCAGGTTGGAATTACGAAGCGCCCGGAGATATTCGGAATCACTTTGATCAGCCACAAATTGGTTCAACTGTCCTCGCAATGCTTCGACCTTTTCAGGTGACGGCAGTTCACCATTGAGAAGGACCGAGGCAGGATAGGCCAGTTCACTGTTCCAATATTGATCAAAAACCGAAGAGACTTCTTTGACCACCGGCCCGATGGCCATCACATCCAGATCGGCAAAGGCCAGATCCGGATCGGCATCAAAGTACTCATTGCCGATATTGCGTCCCCCGAGAATGGAAATCTGGTTATCCACCGAAAATGTTTTATTATGCATACGCCGGGTCACAGAGCCCAAACGCGTCACAAACTGAGAGGTCCTGCCCACATTTCTGCTGAAGGGATTGAATATCCGAACTTCTATGTTGAGATGACTGTCCATAGCAGCCGCCCCTATATCTCTGCCGGCAAGGTCCATATCATCCACTAACAGACGCACCCTCACGCCTCGGTCGGCCGCCTTGAGCAACAGATCGGTAAACAGTTTGCCGACAAGATCATTGTGATACAGGTAATACTGAACATCGATGCTGCGCTCGGCGTGTTGGGACAATACCGCACGGGCCACAAACGCATCCAGGCCGTTGCCCAACAAATGGAATCCGGATTTTCCCGGATGTGCCGCTCTTTCCTTTGCACGCACCTTGCCGAAAGACGTATTTTCCGAATCGGTCAACGCATACGATTCGGGGCGATCAAAATCTTTTGGTAATGTGGCGCAACCGGCAATCAAAAGTATAAGCACCGCTGTCAATAATTGAACGATAATGGTTGGTCGATACATATTAAACCTCTCATTTTCATAAAACTCAGACAACGATAATATATATTCCAAAATCCACAGTAAATCAAAAAGGGTAAATCCTCAAAAAATGAAAAGCGCAGAATTTTTCTTTCTCGAGGTATCTCGACAATATCACCAAAAGATAGAGAAGGCCCCACCGATACTGTCAGTATCCTGACCAATTGATTCCTGGGTTCGGGTCGACAGATAAATGACTTTGACACCCAACTGCCGAGTGATCGGAAAGCCAAAACTTAACGCCCAGGCAAGGTTTTCTCTACGATCGTTTTTCTCTACGCCACTCACGGTGGACTCCCCGCCATAGCCATAACCGGCGCTTGCCGCTGTCCAGAACCCCGGGCGAAAGGTATAAATGAGATGCGTTTGGATGGTGTAGTACGGATCCTGCTCAAGCTTGTTCCCATTGAAAAAATCATCGTTATCCGTGTACAGCCAAACTGCGCCCGTTAATTCCATCGACCACTTTCCCCGGTTATGCAGCACTCCGAACTGAGGCCGAAAGGTGAATCGGTTCGTGCCGAGATTGATGAGTTTATCATCCATGTAATCACCGGTGGGAAGTTGCACCACCAACGCCATTCCGACGATGGTCTCAACATCGACCTTGGCTCGGTAAGCCGCGAATTCCTTTCCCTCTAAGGGCGGCGCTCCATACAGATTTATTGCGAATCGCAGGACCGAGTCTGACAAACCACTTCGTTTGATTGAACTGGGAACGCCATCGACCAAGCCGGTCCAACGTCCCTCTTGGTAGCCTTGAGTAACATCGACTCGTGCGGATTTTTGGAACAGTTCAAAGGTGCGAATATACTTAATTGCCCAAGTATGCATCTCCATTTCAACATTTTCAATCCGGAGAACCGGATCGAACAATATGTTTGCTTCGGCGTAAACATAACCTCCCCCGGCAAAGTTCTTTCCTGTCGGAAGGTGGCTCCATCGCCGGGGCTCCAGCTCCTGCGAAAAGCATAGCAACGGCATTCCGAAAATCAAGAAAACACAGAGACACCAAACATATAGATTCTTCAATGACATTAGTATATTATCCGCATCAGGATAATTTATCAAACAATGCTGGAATTAAACCGGCGCTTTAATAAGACCATGGCGCTATATTTCTGCTAAACATTACTGTTTAAGGTAATTCATCAACCCACGCGCCTCCGCTAAGCCACTTCTTAGTCATTTCTTTTAATTGACCACTGCCTTGCAGCAGGTTCATGAAATTCTCTACCCAGTTGATTAACAGGGTGTCTTCGGGCATGGCAATTCCTAAAGGCTCAAAGGTGAGGGGCGATGCCCCAGCAAACAGACCTTTATCTGAGTAACGGTAAGCGGTCAGTGCACAAAAAGGGAAATCAGCTACAACGACATCGATCTTATCTTTTAATAGAAGATCAATGGCCTCATCATAGGTATTGGTGAGAATCAGTTTGGCCTTGGATATAAGTGTTTCGGCAAATTTCTGACTGGTCGAATTTTTCAACGCTGCAATGGTAACCTCCGGTGCGTTCAATCCTTTTGCATTCTGCAAGGCGGTAAACTTGGCGGATTTGGCCAGGATTCCCTTTCCGGAAACGTAATACGGACCCACGAACGCCACCGTTTTATTGCGTGCGGCGGTCATGGTCAGGCCTGACAGGACCATGTCGACCTGGCCGGCCTCCAGGGCTGGAAGAAGCTTGGCAAACGGCTTGGTAACAAATTTTACCCTAACATCCATTGCAGCGGCCATCGCCCTTGCAATGTCGGCATCGAACCCCATGATTTCACCTTTTTTGGTGACGGCTGTCATTGGCGGTTGTGTGCCGCTTGTGCCGACCACCAACTCCTTTTTCTTGATAATCCGCTCTAAAGCGGGACCTGCCGAGACGCTCATGGCAAAAAATAGAGACAACACGAACAATAAAGCAACTACAAGAACTGTTTTTTTCATTGAATTTCTCCTCTTTTGATTTCTTTTAGAGCAAACCATCTCATTTCAAACCCGCCTCTTTGTAATACCTTAATGCTCCGGGATGCATAAGATCCTGGGTTTAACGGTTTCCCAATCCAGTTCGATGCGTGAGTTCCGGATGATATATGTCCAAGATTCTCTTTTCAATCCGATTTGTTTCATAGCCCAGCGCATATCCAGTGAGGCGGGGTAGAGAAACACCTGAGACGACGCCCCTCCGTCTGCGTGATTATAATAACTCACAATATTCATATCGCTATGGTGAACCAGAAGACGGAAAGTAAAATTTGGATAGGAGTTTTCACGGACCAAACGGATTTATTTTAATCCCACATCCTTTATCGCCTGCTTGCAACGCTTGCTTACCTGTTTGTCATGCTTGTCGAGACACTCGAGTAGACGTCCTTTACCGGGTTCGATGGATTCGCAATATTTTTCCAAATCCTCATTGCATTCGTTTGCAACGTAGCTGAGGGCTGCAACCGCGCGTTCAAGTTGAGCAGCGGCGTCATATAACGCATACTCACATTTTGCCGAAAGCTTGTCTTCATGAGCGTATAGACAAGCCAAAATTCGTCCTTGCCCCGGCGTCACTTGGGAACAGTACTTTTCAATCTCCATTTTACAGCCATTGGCTACTGTTTCAACCAAGCCTTGCCCTGCATTTACACCGGTAATTCCCAACAACAGGACAGCCAGTGCGACTAAAAAAATCCTTGTTCGTTTCATTTCATTCTCCTTTCTGATTTCCTACCTCTAATTCTTTGGCAGTAAGCCTTTTATTTGTAAATCATCAATCACCAGTTTAATCACATCATCAATGACCTGATCTGCTGAACCCGCCTTTAACGTTTCCGACTCTGCTG
>JASFGF010000251.1:0-4832 GCA_050123915.1 Desulfobacterales bacterium
TATAATAATCTCTTTCACGTTGTAGGCCGTAAATCTGGCTAACCAACCCTGCTTCACATCGACCTATTTCAACCAGTTCTAAAACATCTTCATATTCAAAGGCTTCAATAAACCTGCATTTTATTCCGGATTGATCGACTAATTTCCTTAGGTTATTAAAGTATATGTCATTCTGAAGTACGGCAACTTTTTTGCCCTTGAGATCAATGATTGATTCAATATCAGATTTTTTATTAAGATATATTTGGCCCCAGTTGGTGATGACGCTTTCATATGTATAGTCAAAAATTTTTCCTCTTTCTTCAGAATAGGCGATACATCCCAGCAGGTCTATCTTTCCACTATTAAGATAACTAAGGCATTCTGGAAATGAGCTGTGAACATATTCAATTTTCCAACCCTCTTTACCGGCAATATACTCCAAAATATCAATGAAAAATCCTTTGGTTTTCCCGTTTTCTTCAAATGTCAACGGGGTGTTTTGATAGACACCAACCCTAACATGATCACCGGATTTTGCCGGTGAGGGAATTATTAGCTGCATAAAAAACAGCGCAATCAGTAAAAGGGAATATTTTCGCATTGGGCTACCCCTCAAAATGTTATAAATAAAAGCACATACTATGGGGTATCGTTTAGCACTTTGTATAAGCCTTTATTCGTCACATATGACCTAATTTTTGATTTTTATTATTGTTTAAGCGGATTTATTATCATTTAGGAGCAATATAGATCAACGAGGTGTTGATTTGCAAGGTGGAATTATTTTAGCGTGAGCAAGATTGAAAGCTTAAAAATAGAATGGTATTGTTTTCAAACTTGGAATTGTGAATTAAACTTATCAAATTGATTTTTCACTTTTTTATCATTTATCATCTTCGGTTTAAATATCTTCACACTATGACTGATAGTGGAGTGACTTATATTGAAAAGGCGACGTAGCTGTTCATTGGTCATTAATCCTTCATCCCAAAAGAAATAACGATTAAATAACGTTTGCGTTAGTCTATAATATTCCTCAGAACATTGAGGGATATAATACCAGTAGTGTCCAATTCAGAAATGAGCAATTTCTGTTCTGATCAAAGCCGAACAAGGGTTTGCAGCGAGACGTACGTCTGTACGCCTCAGCCGGAAGCCCGCGGAGAACGCTGACCAGGACAAGAAGGGCCATTTATGGATGGACACTAACTTAGTGATATTAATATCTTATAAATCTAATTGTGTTTTACCCATAAATGAAATATTGATGGTCTATGGATAATTCTCCCAAAAATTCATTCAAGCTGGTCATCGGCTCCCAGTATTTTTTATATTTCGGCGTCATGGGCGTTTTTTTGCCCTATTTCAATTTATACTGCTACCATCTCAAATTCAGCGGATTCCAAATCGGTGTTCTGTCGGGTATCAGATCCATTGCACTGGTTTTATTTCCACTGGTATGGGCGGGGTTGGCCGATCGATTTCACATCAGAAGACCCATATATATTTTTTGCAGTTTTATAAGTACCGCGATATGGGCATTTTATCTCTATACAACCGATTTCTGGGCAATGTTGTTGATCACCGTTTTTTACGGAATATTTTACTCTCCGATCATTTCCTTTCTGGAAGCCTTCACCATGGATGTATTGGGCACAGAAAAAAAAAGCTATGGAAAGATGAGGGGATGGGGAACGATTGCATTTATTATGACGGTTCTTTTGCTGGGTAAAGTCATAGATATTTATTCCATCAAAATCATCATTATACTCATTTTCTTCGGTTCCCTGGCACAAGCGCTCATTTCCATCAAAATCCCTGACATTCAGATCAAAAAACAAACCTCATTTTCTTCAAACGCCAAAGTGCTTTTAAAAAGGCCTGTGATTGTTTTTCTGTTCTGTGCCTTTTTAATGCTGGTAAGCCATGGAACATACTATGGTTTTTATTCCATTCATCTTGAAAACCTGGGTTACGGCAAAACATTTATCGGCGTTTCATGGGCACTGGCATCCATCGCAGAAATTATCGTGATGATAAAATCAGATATCATCTTCAAGCGCTTTTCCACAGATAATGTTCTGTTTTTTTCTTTTATGGTGGCGGTACTCAGATGGCTGGGTCTCTTTTTTACGACATCTCCTGTGATCATTCTGTTTTTACAAATTTTACATGCCGTCACGTACGGTACATTTCATGTATCCAGCATCCTCTATATTGATTCATTAACGCCGGATGAGGGCAAGACTCTGGGACAGGCGGTAAATAACGCCGTAACTTATGGGCTCGGGTTAATGGTCGGATTTTTCATAAACGGGTATCTGTTTGAAACACTTGGAACATTTACACTTTTTATGATCAGCAGTTTCATTGCCCTTGGCGGAGGACTGCTCTTGAAATGCTCCCAAATTCTGGATAGACAATAGACAGTTTCTATCCCGGAAAAAGTCACCCTTCATTTTCCAGTTTATTTATTTCTTTAGTATTTATAGTGTTTTATATGAACTGATCCCAAATTCTTTATATACATAGATTGACATTTTCTTTTTCGCAATGTAAAAAAATAACCGGTTTTGTTCACGCTCAATTGAAGTTGGAAAAAAGGCTGCTCTATGAATGAAGAGTTGACAGAGGAAGAAAAAGAGGCCTTAAAGCAAATCGCCTTAAAACTTGAAACCTTTGAAAAACATAGAGGAAATCTAATTCCCATCCTACAGATGGTCCAGAACGATCTGGCCTATCTCCCTTCGGAAGCCTTACAAATCGTGGCACAGCACCTCGAAATCCTCGAAAGCGAAGTTTACGGCGTTGCAACGTTTTATAACCAGTTCCGATTTCATCCACCCGGCAAGCACCCCATTAAAGTTTGCCTGGGTACCGCATGCCATGTCAGAGCGGGTGATATCATCCTTGAAAATTTTGAACGCAAACTTGAAATTCCAGAAGGCCAAACCACACCTGACAGGGAATTCAGCATAGAGAGGGTGGCCTGCGTCGGTTGCTGTGCGCTGGCGCCTGTGGCCATTATCGATGAAACCGTACACGGGCATATGGCGCCCAGCAAGGTCGAAGGGCTTATTTTGCGGATAAAATTACAAGAAGAGATCGAAGAAAGAGAAAAGAAGAAAAATGAGTCCGGACAATCATAAAGACATCGATATAAAATTCAACGCCATCCGTAAAGAGGCCGAGAAACGCCGGGCTGCATTCCGGGATGCCCCGGTCCCCAAAATCCACATCGGCATGGCCACCTGCGGCATTGCTTCCGGTGCTCTGGAGACCCAAAAAGCGTTTGAAGAAGCCCTGGTTGAAAACAATATTGATGCCCGCATTCATTCCGTCGGATGCTGCGGCCACTGCTATGCAGAGCCGGTGGTGATTATCGATCATCCTGATTCCGGTTTTCCCCCGATTTTCTATCATGAGGTGACTCCGGGTAAAGCTAAAATGCTCGTAAAACTCTTTTTGGGAGGCGGCGATCCGCGGTTCGAACACGTTTACGGGGCCACCGAGGAAAACGAACTGATTCCTTCGGTGACCGACTTCTCCAGATTTAACCAGGAAACGCGGATCGTTATGGAAAAATGCGGGCAAATTGATCCAGAAGATATATATGACTACATTGATGCGGGGGGATATTCAACCCTTGTAAAGGCGTTAAAACTCAATCCTGAAGAAGTGATCAAAGAAGTGGAGCATTCCGGTTTAAGAGGCAGAGGCGGCGCTGGATTTCCAACCGGAAGAAAATGGAAACTGGCAAGAAGTGTCGAAAACCCGGAAAAGATTGTGATATGCAATGCGGATGAAGGAGACCCCGGCGCATACATGGACAGAACCATCCTGGAGAGCAACCCGCATCAGGTGCTGGAAGGCATGGCCATCTGTGCCTATGCCGTCGGCGCTCAAAAAGCCATGGTATATGTCAGATCGGAATATCCTTTGGCTGTCAAACTCGTCACAGATGCCATCAAACAGGCAGAAAAACTGGGGCTTTTGGGAAAAGGAATTTTAGGCAGCGCCTTTGATTTAAAAGTTGATGTGTTTCAAGGATCCGGGGCCTTTGTTTGCGGTGAAGAAACAGCACTGATTCGATCCATTGAAGGGTATCGCGGTATGCCCCGACATCGGCCGCCGTATCCGGTTCAAAAAGGTCTGTGGAACAAGCCGACGATAATCAATAATGTAAAAACTCTGGCATCTGTTCCTCCCATATTGGATCATGGCGCGACCTGGTACAGAGGCATCGGCACACAAAACAGCCCTGGAACCGCTATTTTTTCCATTGTGGGAAATGTTGTTCATGCAGGGTTGGTGGAAATTCCCATGGGGGTGTCGCTACGAACCCTTATATTTGATATATGCGGCGGGATCCCGAACAACAAAAAATTCAAAGCAGTCCAGATCGGCGGACCTTCCGGTGGATGCCTTAACGAAGATTTCCTGGATACACCGATTGATTTCGATTCTCTTACAGAAGCCGGTGCAATGATGGGATCCGGCGGTATGGTGGTCATGGATGAAGACACCTGCATGGTGGAAGTATCCCGGTATTTCCTCGATTTTACCCAGAAGGAGTCTTGCGGTAAGTGCACATTTTGCAGAATCGGAACCTATCATCTGCTTAAGATACTCGAGCGATTAACCAAAGGTGAGGGACAGGAAGGTGATCTGGAGTTGCTGGAAACGTTGAGTCAGGACATCAAAGCCGGCTCACTTTGCGGCCTGGGAAAAACCGCCCCGAATCCCGTGCTCACTTCCCTTAAATATTTCAAGGACGAATATGAGGCCCATGTCAAAGAAAAGCGCTGCCCTGCCCTGATGTGCCGGCCCCTGACCGCTTTTTATTTTGA